>CAISOH010000080.1 GCA_903887005.1 uncultured Bacteroidota bacterium
CAGCGACCCCGTCAGTACACCTTTTTATCAACTGCCATAGCTTCAGCGAAGGCATGTTCAGGTGTCAGACGGGGTTATGCGGTAGCGGGTGAGCTTTCTACTGCACTTCAGCAGCCCACGCTACTGCCGTCTGACACCCTTGGAGGTGTGCTGACAGCGGCCAGCAACTACACTCAAAATATTTTTTCAAGAAGTTCTGGTTTTAACACAGAATGGCTAATGTCATAAAATTGCCCGGGTTTAATATCAAATAATTGAAATGCCAGATGTCTTTTACACAATCCTGTAGTACCGGTTGACATATATTCTCTAAAGGAAGAAAAATTCCATTCTTCCATTTTTGTAACTAACCCTGCTTTGAGTGGATTTTGGTGGATGTAATGAAAACATACTTCTGCGTATGTAGCTTGGTATGCATAATCGCCCTGGGTTTTATTGAGCAGTTTAAATTTTGTATTCTGTTGAAATATAGAACCTGTGCGGTTATATTGTTTATTTATTGCTTTGGCATAAGAACTTTGCAACATTCTGAACCCGTTATTTAATTCTGTTGATTCCAGGCTACCAATCTTCTTAGGCTTGCATGAATTTTCATTTACGTGTAACAAAAAATGAAAATGGTTTGGCATTAAGCAATAGGCAAGGATGTCTGAATAAGGATTAATGTGCTTAACGACCATGCCTGTAAATAGTCTGTAATTATTCTCGTTAAAGAATATTTGCTGTTTGTTGTTACCTCGATTATATACATGAAGCAGGTTGCCGGGAGAATATTGCATGTCGTTAAAGTAAAAAGTTTTTTTGAAATGGCAAACTACCATCGTTGAAGCCGTTTGACAACATTCGCGATATGCTGGGCGGCGCCCCCGTCAGAACACCTTTTTCAGGTGTCAGACGGGGTCGTGCGGTGGCCAGATGTTGAGCTTTCTACTGCTGCTCGGGCAGCCGACGCTCCAGCCGTCTGACACCCTTTGAGGTGTGCTGACGGCAGCTACCCGCGGCGCAACAAAAACCCCTTCAGTACACATTTTTCCGGTGTCAGACGGGGTTGTGCGGCAGAGGGTGAGCTTTCTACTGCACTTCAGCAGCCCACGCTACTGCCGTCTACACCCTTGGAGGTTGTGCTGACGGCGGCCAGCTAGCCCGTCAGTACACCTTTTTACCAACTGCCATAGCTTTAGCGAAGGCAGGTTCAGGTGTCAGACGGATTCTATAATCGCCAGGCAACCATCATAAAATTAATATCATAAAACGTAGAGACGCAATGCTTGCGTCTCCGCTACATGGCGTGACCGTGTTCACAATTATGTTCCGTTTGCATCAGAGCTCATTGCGGTAGCATTTATTTTTATTGCATAACATGCCTCAGATCCTCAATATCAGCCCATATTAAATAAAAATAAATAATCCAAAATATTTGGAATTGTCAATAATGCTGTCTATATTTGTTCTTGAATTCGCATATTATGCCAATAATTTTTAATATTATAAAATTTTAGTACGCAAAAAATGCGCAACGCTGGGCAGGAAATGCGCAAGGATTTGAGCACAAAATTTCATTAACTAATTGATTTTCAATATAAAATTGAGCAATAATCACCAAAATAAAAAAATCAAACTAGAATTGCGCAACCATTCAAATTTATATTATTCACCATGCATTAAATCCGTAAAAAAAGCATAATTCAAAATAATGACCACAATTCCAGGAATTCCTCAATTCCAGAAATTCCGGTTCAGACAAAAAAGGGCAACGTACAGAAAACGTACAGAAAACGTACAGTTCTTTTCTATCAAAATTAATATAACTAACAGACAATCAATACAATAAGACTCGTAGAGACAAAATAAAAAATTTCTTTGAAAAACTGTACAATTGTAAATTTATGATAATATCCGTCCTCTGCTGGTCTCCGATTTTTCACGGGACTCGCCGACAACAGGGTACTGTAGCTGATTGCACCATAATACTAATTTGAAGCTATTGGCCATTTATAAATAATCAATTCAGTAAATGTAAGCAAAGTATTAATCTGAAAAAACCGTTAAAAAACGGTTTTTTATTTGAAAAACATTTTATATTACGAGGTTTTGGTTTTATATGACGAAGGACTATATTCCTATAGCCTTTGGATATTAAAACAGCCTGAAAATTTGTTCTTGTTATAACTTAGTTATAACTTTGCTGCATGAATACTACAATCAGGAATATAGGTAATTCAAAAGGTATAATACTTCCTAAAAGCATTTTAACCCAATGTGATATAGATACTGACGTGTCCATAGAAGTAAAAGATCATCGTATTATTATCTCGGCATCGCCTGCCACTAAAAGAAAAGGCTGGGAAAAAGCTTTTAAGGAAATGGCAAAAAACGGGGATGATGCATTGATCATTCCTGATGTATTTAACGATGAAAATACAGATGACTGGACATGGAAATAAAACAATATGCTGTTTATTGGGTAAATCTTGATCCTGTAATTGGCAGTGAAGTTAGCAAAACAAGGCCATGCGTTATTATTTCTCCTGATGATATGAATAAATTTATCCGGACGGTTATTATTGCGCCACTCACCCATACATTGAAAACCTATACTTCAAGAGTCGCATGTACAGTTGGCGGAGAAAAGGGCATGGTGATGCTTGACCAGGTAAGAACCATTGATAAAAAAAGATTAATGGCCTTTATCTGCAATTTGAAAAAAACCGAAAGCGAAAAAATTAAAGAAGTGATCAATGAAATGCTCTGCTGATTTTACCAAGGTGTTCCACTTAAATCCAGCAATAAAACGAAGGATTATGCGCGGAAAAATCCGCTCTGAAAATGAAATCAATAATTTATGAATAATTTTTCATCTATTCGAGTAGTGCCTATAAATAATAACTACTACTCCAACTACAAAGGCTAAAATAAAAAACTGCCACCCCGACAATTTGGGACGGTAATTGAAATCTGTCATTGCCTAAAGATAATAAAATTGCGGTTGTCGCCGAAAAATCATATTAATTTATTATTAAATGTATTTTTAGCGCTAGTTACCATCCTGATTCCATTTTATATTTGGAACTTTCTAAACAGCAATGATAGGATTTAATATTTTCTTTTTATTTTGAGAAACTTTAGAACCTTGAAATATGGTATTCAGCAGTATAACTTTTATATTTTATTTCCTGCCCATATTCTTTCTCTTTTATTATATAGCTGATAAAAGATTTAAGAATATTCTTATTTTATGCGGCAGTGTATTCTTTTACGCCTGGGGTGCACCAAAATTCATTTTCGTCATTTTAGGCACCACCGTTATTGATTTCTATATTGTCAGACTAATGTCGGTAACACCGAAAAAGAAACTGAAAACCATGTTGTTATGTTTATCACTATGCATCAATCTCGGTTTATTGTTTTATTTCAAATACAGCAACTTCTTTGTCGAAAATGTTAACCATATATTTCAGCATATTGGCATAAAAACATTAAGCTGGACCAAACTTATTCTGCCAATAGGTATTTCCTTTTACACATTCGAGACGCTAACCTATGTGGTGGATGTATATAGGGGAGTTCATAAACCATTGCGCAACTTTTGGGATTACCAGTTATACATCATACTATTCCCCAAACTTATTGCAGGCCCCATTATACAGTTTCACGACTTTGCCGGACAGATATATGATCATACGGAATTTGAAACTGTTGACAACAGGCTTAGAGGGCTCTATAGGTTTTTCATCGGTTTAGGTAAGAAAGTGCTTATAGCCAATGTGGTTGGCGCAAGTGCAGACGCTATTTTTTCATTACCGCATAATGAGTTGAGTACCAATACAGCATGGCTTGGAGCCTTAAGCTATACTTTACAAATTTATTTCGACTTTTCCGGCTATTCTGACATGGCAATAGGCCTTGGCCTTATGATGGGCTTCCGTTTTCCCGAAAATTTCAATAATCCATACACTTCGGTATCCATCACTGATTTCTGGCGCAGGTGGCATATCACCTTAGGCTCGTGGATGCGCAATTATTTATATATCCCTCTTGGCGGCAACAGGGTAAACAGCAAATTCCGGCTTTACCTGAACCTTTGGCTGGTATTCCTTTTATCGGGGCTGTGGCATGGGGCTGCCTGGGGCTTTATCATATGGGGGGTATACCATGGCTTTTTCTTAGTCATGGAACGCCTGTTTTTGGGAAAGTGGCTGGCGAAAATCGGGAAAGCGTCCTTTATTTATACCTTCTTCGTTGTGCTGGTTGGATGGGTATTTTTCCGGTTAGAAGATTTCAGGAAATCATTAGGCTTCCTTCATCGTATGTTTTCCTTTCATGCAGATAACAGGAAATGGATACCTGATACTGAATACATTACCATCCTTTTAATTGCTCTGTTCTTTTCATTTTTTACTTTATCAAAATGGGGCGAACAGTTACAACAGAAAATTTTCCATAAGGATTATTCATTGCGGCTTCATTTCATTATGGCATTTACATCGCTGTTATTATGTATTTTATCGGCAGGGCGCATTACGGTGTCAACCTTCAATCCTTTTATCTATTTCAGATTTTAAACAATGGAAATCAAAATAAAGAAAGGTATTCTTATTTTCATATTTACTATCCTGCTGATGCCGCTTTTGCAACAATGCTTTGCATTTATTACCAGCGGACCGCTTAATGGATTATTTACCATAGCCCCAAATATTATGTTTTCATGGCAAAAATGGATGGAAGGCTCTTACCAGGATGGGAAAAATAAATATCTTAATGACAACATCGGTTTAAGGCCCGACCTGATCCGATTAAATAACCAGGTTGACTATTCATTGTTCAATAAAGTACATTCGGAATGGAAAGTATTAGTTGGCAGCAATCATTGTTTATACCAGGATGTTTATATTTATGCTTATAACGGGAAGGATTATTTGGGCTACGATTCCATACTTAAAAAACTAAGTAAGTTAAAGGCCATCCAGGATACCATGGCGCATCTTGGCAAATCATTGATTTTAGTGCATTCACCCTGTAAAGCGTTTTATTACCCCGAATATTTTCCTGATAACCTCAAAAATGCCCGCCTGGGGGCTACCAATTTTGAAACTTACAAGCATATCGGTGATTCTATAGGCATCAACCAGGTTGACTTTAATACCTGGTTTATATCTATGAAAAGCCAAAGTAAAGAGCTTCTGGTTCCAAGGCAAGGCTTCCATTGGTCAGTTTATGGCTCCCTGCTTGCCGCAGATAGCCTCGTAAAATATATATAAAAAATTAGAAATATAAGGATGCCGCATGCTGAATGGACAAAAATAATTCACACTGATAAAGCCAGGGGTAAAGACGATGATATCGCCAAAGGCCTAAACCTGGTTTTTCCAGTTGTGTCTGAAATATTCAGCTATCCGGAAGTAAATTATCCTGCAGATTCAACGACGGTGAAACCCAAAGTGATTTATTTAGGGGATAGTTATTTATTTACCTGGATGTATGATTATTTTATGGATAATACGAATACCGATTGGCAGATATGGTATTATGGTCATTACCTGTATGACAGGAATAACCGGAATGAACAGCAACTTCACTGGATAGAGAATGATTATTGGTTAAATGCAATAAAAACAACAGATTGTTTAGTGATCATGTACACATCCCGTAATCTGCCGGAATTGGGAGATGGGTTTATTGAAAAGGCTTATGATTATTATTACCCAAAAAAATAAATGGACATGCTCAAAAAGGAAAACAAAATAAAGAAGGGCTTATTTATTTTCCTGTTTGCAATTATGTTGTTGCCGGGTTTGCAACAGAATTTTCCATTTATTACCAGCGGCAAACTATATGGATACTTTGCGGAAGCTCCATATGCAGAATTTTCATGGCCCAAATGGTGGGATGGCTCATACCGTGATGAAACAAATAAATACCTCAATGACAATGTAGGTTTCCGTCCGGATTTGTTAAGGGCAAATAACCAATTGGAATATTCTTTATTTCAAAAATTACATGCTACGTGGTTAGCGCCGGGCAAAGATCATTACTTATTCCAGACACATCATATCAATGCATATTACGGAAGGGATTTTATTGGTTATGCAGCAATAGTTGATAAAATGGTGAAATACAAAGCCATTAATGATACACTTGCCCGTTCAGGCAAATTAATGGTACTAATTCACTCCCCCTGCAAAGCATTCTTTTACCCGGAGTACCTGCCTGAAAATCTGAAAAGCCCGCAGCGGAAACCCACTAATTTTGAAACCTATGTGCATGTGGCCGATTCATTGGGAATCAGCCAGGTAAATTTCAATTCATGGTTTGTGTCTTTGAAACAAACCACTAAAGAACTGCTGTTTACCAAACAAGGCATCCACTGGTCAGTATATGGATCGCTGCTTGCGGCAGACAGCCTTGTAAAATATATAGAAAAGCATAGAAATATCCATGTACCTCACCTCGTTTGGACTAAAATAGTGCATACTACTACAGCCAGAGGCCCGGATGATGATCTTGCAAAAACACTCAACCTTATTTACCCCACAGTTACAGAAACGTTTAGCTATCCTGAAGTAACTTATCCGGAAGACGCATCCAAGGTGAAACCTAAAGCAATCTATATAGGAGACAGCTTTTTGGAAACCTGGATAAATGATGGACTAATGGAACATACTAATGCTGAGTGGCAGGTCTGGAACCATTTCAGTACCATAAGAGACAGGAATTATGCAGAAGGTCAACCACAACGCGATATTGCCGGTTACGATTGGATAAACGCAATAAAAAACACCGATTGCATTGTAATTATGTACACCTCATTCAATATGAATGAATTTGGAGATGGGTTTATAGAAAAAGCTTATGAATATTTTTATCCAAAAAAATAATTTACTGCTCCACGGAACCAAGCAATAATTCCAATTCTGCGATTATGCTCTTTATTACTTTACCTTGTTCATATTTTTCTTTTACCAGGTTGCGGGCATTTTCAGCCATTTTTTCAGCAGCCGGCTTATTATCTAAACACCATTTTACCGCCTTTTCAAAATCCTCCGACTTTTTAACCAGTAAATAATGTTCCTTTACCACTGCTTCAATCCCTTTTATTCCGCTGGAAGTAGTTATAACAACTTTTCCGGCTGCCATTGCTTCAAGTATTTTTACCCTTATCCCGCCGCTGGAAGTTATTGGTACTATAAGTATTTTCTTATCAGCAATAAACTCATCCGCGTTTTGCACTTCATCCATACAATGAACACCATGAATATGCAATTTTTTAAATTCTTCAGGCATTTTCCTGCCGGCAAAATAAAATTCAAATTCCGGCATAGACCTGTGGATCCTGGGCCAGGCATGGTATAAAAACCAATGAATGCCCTCCCTGTTAGGTATCCAGTCCATAGCGCCAATATGATACCCTACCCACTTTTCGTTATTTCCCGTCTTTATTTTTTCAACGTCAATACTAAAAGGAGCAACAATCATATTATTGACTTCTTCAAGGCGGGCCACAGTATTGGCATCTTTCTCAGTTATAGGTAACAAAAGGTCGTAATCCAACCAGGCGTCTCTTTCAAAATTTCTGATCCTTACAGTAAGGTTATCAAAGTAAATCCGCTTGAACCGGTTTTTCTGTTTTTTTGCAAGCCCCTGCCATATCTGGTATTCTATATTGTGCAGCCGTAATACGGTAACAGCATTGGAATGCTCTTTTATTACCGGCAGATAAGTGGATAAATACACACTTTCTATTTGCACTACATCCGGCTTGAATGATATAAGTACTTCTTTAATTTTTTGTAAAAAATCTTTATTAAAAAACCGGATTACATGTTCCGGTTCATTACTAAATAAATAATTTTTTATTATGTCCGTCCATTTCAGATTATTATTAATATCCATCCAATCGAAGGCATACAAATGTTTAAATAGCTTTCGTAATTGCTCATGATGCAGGTGATGACGGGTTGTATTCATAGACAGAAGGTACACCTTCCAGCCTTGAGAGTGGTAACCTTCTATCATTGCATCCATTGCCAGGTTACCACCATCTTTCAGGGGATACGGAACCCTGTTGGTAATAATCAGTATTTTGCGTTGTTCCATTTAGAACGCTAAAATAGAATAACTTTTTCATTAGTCATAAGTCAAAGTAAAAAGCCTCCAGGCCTGCTTAACCAATTAACTATCTAACCAATTAACCAATTTACCATTCAATCAATCAACTATTCCTCTTAAATTTGAACGGCAAATCCACTTATGCATCAAAAGAGCGTTGTTTTTCTGGGATCGAAACCTATTGGCTATGAATGCCTTGAATATCTCATCTCTCAAAAAGATGTATTAAATATAAAGATAGCCGGACTTTTAACACATTCGCGTAAGGAATTTGGAAACGCCCACGATTTAAATGCCCTTGCAAACAAACACGAAATACCTATAATAAATAACCTTGCTGATCTGCCTGTTTGTGATATTATTTACTCCGTACAATATCACCAGATTCTTAAACAGGAACATATAGAGAAAGCGCAGCAGATAGCAGTGAACCTGCATATGGCGCCACTGCCCGAATACCGAGGCAGCAACCAGTTTTCATTTGCTATTATTGACCGGAAAAATGAATTTGGCGTTACAATACACCAGGTAGATACCCGCATAGACCATGGCGACATACTTTTCCAGAAAAGATTTCCCATCCCTGAAAATTGCTGGGTAAATGATCTATACAAGCTAACATACAATGCTTCCCTTAAATTATTTAAACAAACGCTTGCACATGTTATTAAAGGCAATTACAACCCTGTACCGCAGGAACTGCTTGTTGGGAAATATGGCACAAGCCTTCACTTACGAAATGAAATGGCCGGATTAAAAGTCATAGACCTTGCCTGGGAGAAAGAGAAAATAGAGCGCTACATCAGGGCAACCTCTATGCCGGGTTTTGAACCGCCGCACTGCGTAATAGACGGGAGGAAAATATTTTTAACGAGTGAGAAATAATAAGCCTAAAAAAAACCACCGTTTTCACGATGGTTTCTTAACTTATAATACTCATTTATCTTCTGCCACGCTCTTCCTGTGATTTTTGATTTGATTGCTGTCTTTGCTGCGGTTGCGGCCTTTGTTGCTGCTGTTGTTGTGGTTGTGGCCTTTGTTGTTGCTGTGGTTGCGGTTGTGACCTTTGTTGCTGTTGTTGTGGTTGCGGCCTGTTTTGCTGTTGTGGTTGCGGCATGAATTGCTGCTGTTGTGGCCTGTTTTGTTGTTGAGGGCGATTCATTTGTTGTTGTTGTTGCGGCCTGTTTTCTGGTTGCTGGATATGCTGAGGCTGAGGCCTGTTTGTCTGCTGCTGGAAATTTTGTTGCTGTTGCTGATTCCGTGTGCCAATAACACCAGTATTATTATTTTGTCTTTGCTGTATATCCTGCCTGAACTGAGGCTGCCTGTTTCCTTCATGCCGGGAAATTTCCTGCGGCCTGCCAACAGGCTGTGTAGCCCTGACTGAATTAGTGGGACGAGCGGTTTGCCTGGTTTCTCCACTCACAGCCGGGCGATAAATCTGTACCTCATTACCACGAACATTTGATTCTCTTGAAGACCTGGCATTGGATACCTGGTAAACCTGCACCGGATGGTGTGTTTCCCTTTCTATCACTTCGCGGCGCGGGCCATAATAATAAGTGGAATGGTAATTATGGTCAGCATAAGTTTCATTAATGTAGTTGGTCTCACGTATGTACCTTCTTACATGACGCGGCTCATAATAACTATACACATTAGGCTGATACAGGTATGCCGGCCCCACAAATACCCAATAATTTTCAGGATAATCATAGACGCCGCCGGGATTGTAACCCGGGCCCATTGGCGCCCAGCCGTAATATCCGCCACCGGAGCGCCAGCTTACCCATGCAGGCGCCCATTCATGGCCGGGGATCCATACCCAGCCATAATAAGAATTGTATGTCCAGCGGCCATAATGGTACGTTGCCCATCCATAAGGAGCATCAGAAACCCACATGTTTCCATATTCTGTCATTGCCCAGTGGCCGTTTGTAGCATAAGGCCGGTAACCAGGGGCTTCATTTGGCACCCATACATTTCCATATTCGGGATCCTCTACCCATTGCCCATAAGGAGATAATTCATCGTAGAAAGTCTGGTAAGATACCACAACATCCTGTGCAAATGTTTTTTGTCGGGGAACGGTTATAAACAATACGCTTATAATAACAAGCCATACTAACAGGCTGGAAATTCTCTTCATTGTGTGTATTTGTGATTATATATACAAATTTAGTTCCAAAATTCATTTTTGCTAATGATTCAGCATAATAAACATTGTTAAATTAAGTCAAAATTCAAAAGTCAAAAGTCAAAAAGTAAAAGTAGCTCTCCATCGCTAAAGCTATTAAAGTAAAAAAGTAAAAAGTCGTTAGCGGACCGAATTATTAACCAATTGACCTTTTAACTAATTACCCTTTTAACCTTTTAACTAATTAACCATTTAACGATTTCCCCTGCACAGCCTTATCATTTTAAGCGCAGTTACCGCGGCTTCTTCCCCTTTATGGCCATGGGCGCCGCCAAGCCGCTCCCAGGCCTGGTCTTCATTGTCAAGAGTAAGGACTCCGAAAATAACAGGTATGGGTAAAACAAGATTTAGCTGCAGAATACCATCTGTTACTGCCTGGCATACATAATCGAAATGAGGAGTGCCGCCACGTATTACAGCGCCAAATGCAATGATAGCCTCTGGCTTTTCATCCTTATCTTTATACCGTTCCCATAGATGTCTGCAGGCGAACGGAAGCTCGAAGCAGCCCGGCACAGCCATATTTTCAATAATATCGCCCGTAAACCTATGAATAATGCCTTCACAGCCATTTACCAGCTCCCTGACTATTTTGTCATTCCATTCAGTATGTACGATAGCTACCTTTGGAAGTTTCAATTGCTCTAACTGATGCGTGTCTAATAAGCTAAAACTGTTCTGTGACTGAGCCATAAAAAACCTTTGAGGTATAAAGGTAAAAGGGAAGGGGTAATTTTGTAGTATATTTTAAATCAGTTCAGAAATGCTAAGTTTGAGATGGGGCACCCATCAATGAATTCGCCCCCCTTAATTCATACAATCAAACAACTCTTTCAGATCTAATGTAAAACCCGGTAAGATCGGAGTTGTAACAACATCACCTGCAACCATAGGCCGGGAGGTAACATAATGGCCATTTACGAGATTGTTTACCAGAAAAATTTTATCCTGGGGAAAAACGATCCAGTATTCTGATACGCCAGATTCTTCATAAATATCAAATTTATTTTTCAATTCTGTTTCATTGTTGCTTGGTGAAAGAACTTCGACCACGATGTCAGGAGCGCCAATACATCCCCTTTTATCGTACTTAGAAGTATCGCATACTACACAAACATCAGGCTGCAATACCGTAAATATATCTTTATCTTCTTTTGATTTACGCGGCAAACGAACATCAAAAGGTGCGATAAAAGCGCGGCAGGATTGTTTTTTTAAGAAATCTCTGAGGGTTCCATAAATTTCACCGGCCAATACCTGGTGATTAAAATTTGGTGCAGGGCTCATTTTAAATATCTTCCCTTTCAGTAACTCTACCCGCTCTTCAAACTGCCACTTATAGTAATCGGCATAACTGTATATTTTATTTAAATCAAGGTCTGCGAGTTCCATAATCTGATTTCTTTATCAGCAAATTTAAGAAAGAAAAATTTATGTTTATTGCGATTTCATTTTTCTGCCTACGACAAATACTTTCCTACTATCGGCACTCTCCTGCCTACGCCAAATGCTTTGGGCGATACGCGTATGATGGGGCAAAACTGGTTGCGTTTGTATTCATTGGTATTTACCATTTTTAGAATACGGGCAACAAGGGCAGGGTCATTTCCCATTTGTATAATCTCTTTCGGGCCTTGCCTGCGCTCTATGTATTGATATAATATCGGGTCGAGGATGTCATATTCGGGCAGGCTGTCACTGTCTTTCTGATCGTGGCGCAGTTCTGCGCTGGGTGCCTTTTCAATGATATTTTTGGGAATGATTTCACCATTCCGGTTTATATATCTTGCCAATGCATATACCTGCATTTTATAGAGGTCGCCAATTACACCAAGGCCGCCGGCCATATCGCCGTATAACGTGCCATAGCCCGTTGCAAGTTCGCTTTTGTTGGAAGTATTGAGCAATATAGTCCCGAATTTGTTCGACAGCGCCATCACCAATGCTCCGCGTATGCGTGATTGCAGGTTTTCTTCGGCGACATTGAATGGAAGCCCTTTAAATACAGGTGCAAGCCCTTTTTCAAAAGCTTCAAAAATCCCTTTTATCGGAATGATGTCGTAATGATTACCAAGGTTTTTTGAAAGCTGTTCCGCATCGCTTACTGAGTGCGCAGTGGAAAATTGCGAAGGCAGCAAGAGCGCGCTTACATTTTGTGGTCCCAGCGCTTCACAGGCGAGGGCAAGCACTACAGCGCTGTCTATACCGCCTGAAGAAGCGACTATAGCCTTAGTAAAGCCCATCTTGCTGAAATAATCACGGATACCTAATAGCAGCGCCTGGTGAATTTTGTCCGTGTTCCTATTTGGTTCAAATTGCTTTGGGGTAAGCTGAACTTCAGGAATCTTCCCATCCGGGTAAACAATATCTCCCCCAAAAGAACCATCTTCATTCCATACTACAGACTGCATAGCTTCCGTAAAATAAGGTAGTTCTGCAGCCAGGTCTCCATTGGCGTTCATTGCAAGGGAGCCGCCATCAAATATTATTTCTGTTTGTGAGCCTACTGCATTGCAATAAACCATTGGCAGCTTATACTTGAGCACATTTTGTTTTACTATTCCCTTGCGGCCTATCTCATGTACATAATCGAAAGGGGATGCGCTGAGATTTATCATTATATCGGGCTGCTGCTTTATCAGTTGATCCATAGGGCAAACCCGGTATTGCGGGTCCGCTCCAAGGTTCCAGATATCTTCACATATTGTCACTGCGAGCCTTTTGCCCTTAAAGGCAAGCACATTCCATTCATAAGCCGGCTCAAAGTAGCGGTACTCATCAAATATATCGTAGGTAGGTAGCAGACTTTTATGTACCACCCCTTTAATTTCTTTTTCGTAAAACAGGAATGCACTATTAAACAGGTCTTTACCTTCTATTTTCGGATTACGTGAGGGGCAACCCACCAACACTCCAATAGTATCTGCCGCTTCCCTTATCTTTTCAATTGCTGTCAACCCCTGATCTATAAAGTCATTGAACTCTAAGAAGTCCCTTGGCGGGTACCCGCATACTGCCAGTTCGGAAAATACAATGAGATCGCCATTTTGCTTTTTGGCTTGTTCAATAGCGGTAAGTATCTTAGCCGTATTAGCTTCAAAATTGCCTATGTGATAATTCTGTTGTGCGAGGAAGATTTTCATTTTTTATGGTCGAAAGTCAAAGGTAGTCAGTAGATAGTAATTAGTAGAGAGTCGCGAGTTCACTGTTTTTGAGTAAATACTTGAATTGACTAACCCAATTTTAATATCTTTATTTTTATCGGGTAAATTCATTCATGCAAATTTAAAGAAAATAAGAGGAATATATTATAGCAACAAAAGTTTTAAAATCAGCTCATTCCTTTTATTTTTACGGTTCATACATTCAACTATGCCAGCCGTAAAAAAATCAAGTAAAAAGAAAAACGCTAAAAAGAAAAAAATAAATCCGAAGCTACAGGTAACGCATACCCATAAGCCAAAGGAAATGAGCGACAAAGAATGGCAAACAACACTCAGGAAGCAAATAGCTGAAAAGGAAATTTTCAATATAGAGAACATTGGTGATGAGCCTGTGTATAGTGATTTCCGCATACATAACCCAAATTCAAAAAACACCTACAAAGTAGCGCTCCGCAGCAGGGACAACAGCCTGAATTTTTGCTCCTGCCCGGATTTTAAAACCAATTTGCTGGGTACCTGCAAACATATAGAAGCTGTACGATTGCTGCTCTCTAAAAAAAGAGGTATTAAAAGGTTGCAAAATGAATTGCCTGAACTATCTTATTCTTCCCTCTATGTTTCGTACCTGGATGAGCGGAAAATAAAACTGCGAATTGGCAGCGACAATAAGGATAAATTTGAAAAATTCGCTAAAAAGTTTTTTGACAGTGATTACACACTACTCCCGGCAGCTTATTTTGATATTGACAAGCTTTTAAAAGAAGCAAATAGCATTAGCTCCTCGTTCCGTTGTTACGATGACGCCTTGCAAATGATCATAGCCCATCGTGAAGAAATATACCGAGAAACGCTGGTAAACAAAGAAGGTAAAAACCTGTTGCGCAACATAGTAAATGTATCCTTATTCCCATATCAGGAAGAAGGCATATTATTTGCAACAAAAGCCGGCAGGTCTGTTCTCGCAGATGATATGGGGTTGGGGAAAACCATTCAGGCCATTACATGGGCGGTGTTGCTGCAAAAATATTTACATACACAAAAAGTAGTTATCGTTTGTCCTACCTCGTTAAAGTACCAGTGGAAAAGTGAAATAGAAAAGTTTACGGACGGCAACACAGTGACTGTGATAGAAGGCAACCCATTAGTGCGGCAGGAATTGTATAAAAACGACCAAAGTTATTTTATTATAGTAAGCTACCATATAGCGGGCAACGACTGGGCTTACATTAACCAGATGCAGGCCGATGCAGTGATACTTGACGAGGCACAACGAATCAAAAACTGGAAAACTAAAATATCGCAAAACATCAAGCGCCTTCGTTCGCCTTATTCGCTTGTGCTTACCGGAACACCTTTGGAAAATAAAATTGATGAATTGTATTCATTAGTACAATATGTAAACCCATTCCTGCTTGGTTCATTACAACAGTTTCTTTCGGCACATTCGGTAAGAGATCCGTTAACAGGCAAGGCAACTGGCTATACCGGGCTGAATGAAATAGGCTCGAAATTATCCGGTATTATGCTACGCCGTACAAAAAAAGAAGTGCTGAAACAATTACCGTCTCGCATGGACAAAAACCTGTTCGTGCCAATGACCCCTAAACAGTCTGAAATTCATGAGGAATGTAAGAATTCAGTTGCTTCTCTTATGGATAAATGGGGGCGCTTCGGTTTTTTGTCGGAAGAAGACAGGCAGCGGCTGATGAACATGCTCAATATGATGCGGATGGTATGTGATACCACTTATATCATAGACCAGAAAACCAACCACCAGACCAAATTAGACGAATTGTTCAATATCCTTGATGAACTGTTTGAAATGGAAGATGAGAAAGTAGTCATATTCAGCCAATGGGAACGCATGACCCGGCTGGTAGCTGAAGAACTGAAAACGCGCAAAATTGGTTTTGAATACCTGCATGGCGGCATCCCCGGTAAACACAGGGAAAGCCTCTTTAAAAATTTCAATAATGATCCGCAATGCAAAGTTTTCCTTTCAACAGATGCAGGAGGAGTCGGGCTAAATTTACAAGCCGCCGCCAACCTAATCAACCTGGACATCCCCTGGAACCCTGCGGTATTAGAGCAGCGCATAGGCCGTATTTACCGGATGGGGCAAAAGAAAAATGTGTCAATAACCAACCTGGTAGCCCAGGGCACGATTGAACATAAAATGCTGACGACCTTGAAATTTAAAAGCGAGGTGGCCGCCGGAATATTAGATAACGGCGCTGACAGCATTTTCTTAGACGAAGACAGGTTTAAGAATTTCATGGAGTCCGTAGCCATGGTAACGGATGATATTCCGGAATCTTCTGATGGATTTGATGCCGAGGAAAAGAGTGAAATAGCCGCCGAAAAAATCTCCGGGCCAAAACAGGAAGAAATTGAAGCATTGATGATGCAGGAAGAAATAACAGAAGAACAACCTGCTGAAACACCAGAAAAGAAAAATGAAGCATCAGAAACACCGGTAGCTTCATTAGTGCAGAATGGCATGAATTTCTTCTCCCAGCTTGTTAATACATTAAGCGACGAGAATTCAATAAGGCAGTTAGCGCAAAGCATTACCGAAAAAGATGAAAAAACAGGAAAAACCTATCTGAAACTGCCGGTGGACAATGTAGGCACTATAGAGAAAGCGCTTAATTTATTGGGTGGATTATTAAAGGGCTTTGGGAAATAAAGTGGAGATTATTTTCAAGGGACTATATTATTTTGGAAGACCGCTGGCAGCAAGGGGACAGACAGAATATGTTCCTACTGGTTCGTTATCTAACCATCTGTGGAAGGGCTCTTAATAAAACACACTGTTATTACATAAATCAGATAAACATTTCTCTCGTTCTATTTGAAATTTTACAATTTTTCATTAAGTTGCACTTTAAATCAGCTAATGACATTTTAACCATTTTCAATAAAAAAATTATGAATAAAAGACACTTACTTAATAAAAAGTTACTTCCCGTTATTGCTATAGCTGTATTCGCAACGTTGAATTCCTGCAAAAAAGATTATGTCTGTCATTGTAAGTATTTGTATAATAATACACCTAATAATGCACAGCAACCATATCCAACTTTAACGGCCCCACCAATACACGACTATTATATTAGTCTTTCAGGCACTACCAGCAGTGGGATACAAGACCAATGCACTGCATATAAAGGTGGTTTACCCGCGGCCCCTGATTCATCTTATATATACTGCCAGGTTGAGCCACAGCAATAGGTGTTTACCACTTACCTGAGAGAACCTTATTAAACCTGGATTTTAAATTTACGTTTAAAAGAGTTTTCCTCTAAAAAGTCAAGGGAAAACAAGTGTTCCTTGTGTAAAAAAATAGTGCAGAAATTACCCAAATAAACAAGTCGAAATGTAACTCAACAATGTTCCCGCAGATTATAAATGACTTGTAAAATATTGATTTTACAAGGCATTTATAAATTAAAGTGTTTCCGCATGAACTTAAACCTGCCAATAGAAAGAGAACTATTACTATTTAATGTAGCTATTTGCAATAGTTTATATAGATTTGTTCCTTAAAATTCATAGTAGCAGCGCTTTCTCAGCATGTTGTTTATACAATGATGTTTCTGTTTGTGTATTATGTGTAAGGAACAATGACAAAATCAAAAATTATTGAAAGTTTATAAAAAATAATTATTGTTTTTTTGCAAAAAAATCTTTAATTACATTTGATTATATGGCGAATATTTTAATAATTGATGATGATCCTGTAATGCTGACAACTATTCAATATATCCTTAACAGGGAAGGATATAACGTTACTATTACAAAGGATGGTATGGAAGCATTTGAACTCTTAGATAATTATCTTTATGATATAGTTATAACAGACCTGATGATGCCTAAAATGAATGGCCTGGAAGTAATAAACAAATTAAGGAACAACCATCTGAACATGAATATTGGCATTGTCATTGTGTCAATGGTAAATGAGGCCGCCAGCGATACTGCATTAACCCTTGGCGGAGACTATTATTTACACAAACCAATTATTGTAGAGGAATTACTTATTATTATCAGGATGCTGCTGGAAGAAAGGCAAAGAATAATAATGCCAAAGAAGACAAGTCACAGGGATAATACATGAAACCGGCCGCCACATTGTTCCACAAATAAAAACGCCTTGTAAAATCTATATTTTACAAGGCGTTTTTAAAAAGAGTGGTTCCGTGGGGGCTCGAACCCCAGACCCGCTGATTAAGAGTCAAAAAATTGTATCTTATTTATATTTTTGCATACTTGTTGAAATTACTTGAAAATCGTTACTAATAAAGGCTTTCAGAAATATTTACTTATTGTTTCTCTTGGTCGTAGAAGCAGCCTTTGCCAATATCATTCAGTTCCCGGTTCATCCAGCAGCCTCATCAGTTGCTGTATCTCATCGGCTTTCCGTTCTTCGCGGAGGTAGCGGTAGCAGAGGCTTAATTCTTCCATCATTTTATAAATGATGCGCCTTGCAGATAACGGAGTAAAATACTGCTCAGAATTTTCCGCATTTATTTTCTTCAGATAGTTTTCCACGTCTTTTTGCGTATAAACCATACCGCTGATCGGGTCAATAAAAAATTGTATGTGCTGTATCCCCTTTTTATCCTGGCTGAAAAAACTGTGCAGGGTATCTATATAAGCGAAGATGAATTGCCTCGGTACGTCAACAGCGAAAATGGGAATATCAAGCATTTCGCACAGCGCCAGGTATAGTATGCCTATTGTGTAAGCATTGCCCTGCCTGCTTTCCATTACCTGGTTTATGAAAAAATATTTAGGCTCGCGGGTGGTTAGTTCATTCCCCTGAAGTTTATAATAATTATACAATATGGAGTTATATACATTTACCTGTTCCAGAGGCGTGAGATAATTATTCAACTCCAGCCATATATTGCGCCGCATCTGGTCGAACTGGGTAAGAATAGCAGGCACATTAAGGTCGGGAAACTGGTATTTGGCAACAAGTATGGCCCCGCGCAGCAATTCCGGGTATCGTGCCGAGCTCCACTCTGAAAAGTCCTGCTGAAGATCGTGAAAATGAACACGGTGTATTAGCAGCTCTATGCGCTCCTGCACAGATTCATCAATAGTCACTTCCCACAATTTCTCCAGGTCAGGTATTATTTCCTTGCCATAATGCAACAACTGCGATGCTACGGTATCAAAAACCTCATCATCAGGGTCGTCAATCAATCTTAAAAGGGCCGTAATCTCTTTATTCAAAAGTCAAAATTCAAAAGTCAAAATTCAAAAAGTATAGAGCCGAAAGTATAAAGTCAAAAGTCAAAGTAGATAGTATATAGTCGTTAGTATATAGTCGTTAGTATATAGTCGTTAGTATATAGTCGTTAGTATATAGTCGTTAGTATATAGTCGAAAATGCATAGAGAAATCAAAGCAATGAAATACCTGATCTATCAAAATTAATTTTTAGCGAATAACAACTATCTACTAACGACTATCTACTATTCACTAACTACAAATGACTATCTACTATTTACTAACTACTATCTACTAAATGCTGACTACTTCTTCCTCCCTCTCGGAGCCTTTTTAGGCGGGTTTGCTTTCGCCTCTTCAATAATAGCCTTTACCTCTTCTATAGTCAGTTTTGCAGGGGTTTCTGATTTTTCCTTTGGTATCTTATAATTATGCAATCCCTGCTTGATATATGCACCATAAGGCCCCTTCAGTATCCTTATCTTTTCCTTTTCAAATACCTTTATTTCACTTTCCAGTTTGGCTTTTCGTTTTTCTTCTATCAGCGGCGCCACTTCCTCCAGTTCTATTGTATAAGGATCCATTCCCTTTTTCAGGGAATAAAACTGGCCGGCATTCTGTGCATATGGCCCGAAGCGCCCGATATTTACTGTCACATCTTCTCCTTCAAACTGGCCAAGGTTCCTTGGCAATCTAAACAGTTCAAATGCTTCTTCCAGTGTTATGGTTTCAATACTCTGGTTGGCGCGCAGCTTGGCAAAACGGGGTTTTTCCTCACCCTCAGATATTCCTATCTGCACCATCGGCCCGAAACGCCCAAGCCTTGCCACTACCGGCTTACCGCTTGCCGGGTCCACTCCGAGTTCACGTTCGCCTTTTGCCCTGCTTGCCGTTTCTATGGTATGTTCCACCAACTCATGGAATGGAACGTAGAAGTCGTCAAGCATTTTATTGTATAGTTGGCGTCCTTCGGCTATATGGTCAAATTCCGCTTCTATCTTAGCCGTAAAGTCGTAGTCCATAACCTTATGGAAATGTTCCCGGAGAAAATCCGTAACCACCATTCCAAGGTCGGTAGGGAATAATTTATTTTTTTCCGCTCCTATATTTTCGCTGCCGGTTGCTCCGGTAATTTTATCTTTTTGTAAAGTAATCACCTGGAATTCGCGCTTCACACCATCCTTATCCCGTTTTTCCACATAACCTCTTTGCTGCACCGTGCTAATAGTTGGTGCGTAAGTAGAAGGCCGTCCAATACCCAATTCCTCTAATTTCTTCACCAAAGAAGCTTCCGTATATCTGGGTGCAGGACGGGTAAAACGCTCTGTTGCCATCATACGCTGAAAGTCCAATTTCTGCCCGGCAACCAATGGGGGCAACATACCACCTGCTTCATCTTCGCCATCCTCTTCATCATGTCCCTCACTATATACCTTCAGGAAGCCATCAAAACGCAATACTTCTCCTGTTGCTGTCAGCGGGTCAGGCTGTGTAGAGACGTTTATTTTGGCTATGGTACGTTCCAGTATGGCGTCAGCCATCTGGCAGGCCATAGTACGCTTCCATATCAGTTCATAAAGACGGCTGGTATCCGCATCGCCTGCGGTCGTGGCATTCATATCAGTTGGCCTTATAGCTTCATGCGCTTCCTGTGCCGATTCGCTCTTCGTTTTGAAAATCCGCTGCTGGTGGTATTTCTCTCCATACTGGGCGTATATGGCATTACGGGCCTCCTCTATCGCGGTTTCCGATAAGTTGACGGAATCTGTACGCATATAGGTGATGTGCCCGTTCTCATACAGCTTCTGCGCCAGCAGCATCGTTTTGGATACCGAGTATCCCAATTTACGGCTTGCTTCCTGCTGTAAGGTGGACGTGGTAAAAGGCGCTGATGGCGTTTTCTTACCCGGCTTCACCTGCACATCTTTTACAGAATAGCTGGCGCCCACACATTTTTCGAGATAGCTTTGAGCGCCCTTCGGATCATTTATCTTATCAGGGCCATCGGCCTTAAAAGTTACGCTCTTATTGTTGATATCATCAGCGGCGAATAATGCATCTACTTTAAAACTGCTGTTTACCGTAAACCGGTTAATATCGCGCTCCCGCTCTACTATCAGCCTCACAGCTACCGACTGCACCCTGCCAGCCGACAGATTGTTTCGCATACTCATTTTGCGCCACAATACGGGCGACAACTCAAACCCTACGATACGGTCTAAGATACGGCGTGCCTGCTGCGCGTTTACCAGGTCCATATTTACAGTCCGCGGATTTTCCACGGCGCGCTTTATGGCAGGTTTGGTGATCTCATGAAATACAATGCGCTTGGTTTTATACGGGTCTAATCCCAACACCTCGCACAAATGCCAGGATATTGCTTCTCCTTCGCGGTCCTCATCCGTTGCGAGCCATACTTCGTCCGATTTTTTGGCCAGCGCTTTAAGTTCCTTTACTACCTTCTGCTTATCTTCAGAAACGATATACTTGGGCTTATATCCATTCTTAATGTCTATGCCCATGTCTTCCTTCTCCAAATCGCGTATATGTCCATAGCACGATTTTACCTCAAAATCGGGGCCTAATATCTTTTCAATGGTCTTAGCCTTGGCAGGCGACTCCACTATCAACAAATGTTTTGCCATCCCTGTATTTCCTTTTTTCCGGCCTGAATTCAGGCCAAGCGTGTGCAATAATAGAATATTGTTTTGAAAAAGAAAAAAGAGACTCTCCCAAATATTCTGAGAAAGGCTCTTTTTTATATAAAATAAACAGGTATTAATGCGCTATTACCACTCGTCCGGTAGTTTGTTCGCCATTAGAAGATAGCGTATATAAATAAATACCATCAGGAAAATTTAGGGTATTAAATACTGCTTTACCCTTATTAGTATTGTTCAGCTTCTGAATTGCCACCACCTGGCCAATCATATTTGTAAGCGTTACAGATACATCAGATTCCTGTGTCAGATTGAATTCAATATTCAATTCATCGGTAGCAGGATTGGGGATGGCATTAATAATATTTTTAGCAATTGACACATTATCAGCATTATCTGGCAGACAAAATGGAACTGAACATGTCGGACAAGTAACATACCAGTTAATATATGGATATTGCAAAGCAGATGGACTGCTGCCATTACTCTGAGCCCAGGTGGGACTAAAAACGCTATCCCAATTAGCCGGAGTATTTGGGAGCTTTTTCCAATAACCTAAATTCTGATCTGCAGTGTATGGTTCCCAGGTGGGGCATTGGTAGGGTGCCCAGGTTGCAGTATCG
The DNA here is from genome assembly GCA_903887005.1 of uncultured Bacteroidota bacterium. GTDB lineage: Bacteria > Bacteroidota > Bacteroidia > Chitinophagales > Chitinophagaceae > Nemorincola. Next base: position 21,992 of record CAISOH010000080.1, read on the forward strand.
GCATTTGCATAGTAGGCTACAAGCGGTCTCCATACATTATACTTGTTATTCCCTGAACCAAGCCAGGTACCAATAAGAGTATCTCCCGGAGTTGGAGTACTTAATATGCCGGTTTTAGTAGCTGGGTCTCCGCTTATAAATGTAATGCTCATGCCACAAAAACTTCCCGCCGCTACACTAATACCTGTTGTGCCGTTAACATGTACAGTCATTGACCAGACACCATTTTTATTGGTATCAGCCCAGGTGGCGCTGTTCAGAATTATGTCTTTTTTATAGGTAATAGTATAGGAACGCTTTGATAATGTATTGGTTACACTATCCCATATCATATCAAAAAAGGCATTACCGCTATAATGCCCTGCACTCATGGATAAGCCTGAAAAGATATCTGATGAAGAACTGCCATTGCCAGTCACAAACACACAGCGAAGCGTATCCACTACTGATGCCTTTAATTTATTAAAGGCATACACGCCAAAAAGTGTAACAGAATCTAAATTATATGCATTACCAGATGTACCAGCCATGACACGCATTTGACCTACATATGCCTGATCAGGCTCACCACAAAAAAACAAAGCGGCACCAGGGTCAAATACCGCAGCCTCACAAACAGTAGTAACATGCCGGTAAACCCCGGCATCTGTCAATTCTGTACCATTGGTATCATTCCATATCGTTGTGGCTGCAAGACCGGTAAATGTTCCATTTCCTCCCGGGCCTCCTCCCAATGTAATATTGTTATAATAGTTTTGAGAAGTGTCCATAGCATCGCCATAATTGTACCGGCGGGCGCCACCTGCAGTGCTCTTATGTGCGGCAGCATTTTTTTGCTGGTTGTAATTGCGTAAAGCAGTTGCATCAATTTTACGATCCTGTGCGATGGCATTCATTACTATTGCACAACCTGCTAAGAATAAAAAGAACTTTTTCATTGTATAGACTTTGAAGTATTAAAAATCAATGTGCAATAGCTACACGCCCCATAGTGCGTTCACCATTAGCTTCCAATGTATAAACATATACACCAGCCGGAAGAGCTGATGTATTAAATACTGCATTGCCATTCGCTATATTGTTCAACTTCTGATTAGCAACTACCTGGCCTAATATATTTGAAAGTGTTACAGAAACATCAGATGGATGTGTTAGCGAAAATGAAATATTCAACTCCTTATTTGCAGGATTGGGGATTGCATTAACACCATTCTGAAAGGTTGTCATGTTCGCTGCATCTCCTATCGGGTTAGGGATAATACCGCATGTCGAACAACTGATGTACCAGTTAATATATGGATACTGCAAAACAGATGGACTGCTGCCATTGTTCTGCGCCCATGTAGGGCTAAAAACGCTATCCCAATTAGCCGGAGTATTGGGAAGCTTTTTCCAATAACCTAAATTCTGATCTGCAATATATGGTTCCCATGTGGGGCATTGATATGGAGCCCAGACTGCAGTATCTGCATTTGCATAGTACGCCACAAGCGGTCTCCATACATTATACTTGTTCTTTCCTGAGCCAAGCCAGGTATCTATAAGAGTATCTCCCGGAGTTGGAGTACTTAATATGCCGGTTCTGGTAGCCGGGTCTCCGCTTATAAATGTAATGCTCATACCACAGAGACCTCCTGCCGATACACTAATACCTGTAGTGCCGTTTGGATGCACAGTCATTGACCAGACACCATTTTTATTGGTATCAGCCCAGGTGGCGCTGTTCAGAATTATGTCTTTTTTATAAGTTGTAATATAAGTGCGTGACGATACTGTATTAGTAACACTATCCCATATCATATCTAAAAAGGCATTACCGCTATAATGCCCGCTACCCACAGATAATCCTGAGAAAATGTCAGATGAAGCGCTGCCATTGCCTGTCACAAACACACACCGAAGCGTATCTACTACCGATGTCTTTAATTTATTAAAATAATAAACTCCAAAAAGGGTAACAGAGTCTATATTGTATGCATCACCTGTGATACCACCTCTGACACGTATTTGACCTATATATGCCTGATCCAGATCAACATTTAAAATAGCGGCTGCCGGGTCAAATACCGCAGCCTCACAAATAGTAGTAACATGCCGGTAAACCCCGGCAGTTGTCAATTCTGTACCATTGGTATCATTCCATATGGTTGTGGCTGCAAGTCCGGTAAATGTGCCATTACCTGCCGGCCCGTTTCCCAATGTAATATTGTTATAATAGTTTTGAGAAGTGTCCATAGCATACCCATAATTGTACCTGCGGGCGCCACCTGTAGTGCTCTTATGTGCGGCAGCATTTTTTTGCTGGTTGTAATTGCGTAATGCGGCAGCATCAATTTTACGATCCTGTGCAATAGCATTCAATACTATTGCACAACCTGCCAAGAATAAAAAGAACTTTTTCATTGTATAGACTTTAGGTTAGGAATACTATACATAAAGCTATAAATAAATATCTGAATTAATCCAAATTATTATTCAAATATTTTTTTATGATGCTTTGCTACGCATTGTTTGTAGGGATGACTGCATTCATAGATGTCCCACACTTTGAAAGTGTGGGACATCTCCAGCGCCCTACCAATCAATATCTAATCAGATATGGAAAAATATGCAAGGACCAATATTCAGCACAAATTGACGCTTTTGCTGAGAATAAATACCAGTGAGTTCCTAAAAGCAACAGGGTAACCAATTCGCTACCCTGTATTAAAAGGAAACTATAAGATTAATGTGCTATAATCACACATCCTGTATTGCGATCTCCATCAGCAGATAGCGTATAAATATAAACGCCACCTGCAAGAACGGATGTATTAAATACCGCCTTACCATTAACCATATTATCCAACTTCTGATTAGCAACTACCTGGCCTAAAATATTTGTAAGTGTTACAGAAACATCTGACGCCTGTGACAGAGAAAAGGTAACATTCAGTTCATCTGCAACTGGATTAGGGTATGCAGCTACCTTATTAAATGCACTTACATTATTAACAGCCAGTGCATGAAGAGGAGACAAAACAAGCCCGCATGTAGGGCAGGAAGAAACATACCAGCTAATGTATGGATATTGGTAAGCACAAGCGCCACCTCCGGGAAGACCAAATGACCATAACGGAAGAAATGAGTTATAAGAAAAACCTGTATCATTTGGCAGCGACTTCCAGAAACCACAATTCGCATCATTATTGTATGAATCATAGGTTGGGCATGGGTATGGTGCAAATGCAGGGGTAAGAACGCCAATCGAATCTTTGGCATAATAGGCAACAAGCGGGCACCAGACATTATACTTGCTGTTTCCCCAGCCATGCCATTTACCTACTAAAGTATCTCCGGGAGTGGGTGTGCTTAGAATGCCAGTATGTGTTGCCGGGTCACCGCTAATGTAAGTAATGGTGATAGCGTTTTTAAATCCTGCAGAATCCTTCATTCCTAAGGCGCCGTTAACAGCTATCGTTTTATGCCATATACCGCCTGGTAAAGTATCATTCCTTGTGGTATTGTCTAAAAGAATATCCATGTAGTGAGGAACCGTTGCGGGGTATAAATTAGCCAGATTTTTCCCTGTCCCTGTGTTTTGTACGGCATCATAAAAAAAACCAGAATTTATACAGACTCCATAATGTCCTTTCCTGGTTGAAGTGTCCGGGAAAAAATTATCGTAAACGTGCTTTCCATCACCTGTCATAAAAACCATTCGCAACGTATCTACTTCCGTGCTCTTTGTACTATTATACAGATATACCCCAAATAGTTCCACAGAATCAACTTCATATGCGTCCGTATCTGAAATATACATCTGACCGACATATGCCTGGTCAGGGTCTCCATTAAGAATGGCTGCAGCCGGGTCAAACATATCTCCCTGGCATACATAAACATCATGACAATATATATGCCCGCTATCATAGAAAATACCATTGGTATCATTCCAGATGGTTATTGCCCCAAGGCCCATATGTGTACCATTTCCTCCAGGGCCTTCTCCTAAAGATATATTGTGGTAATAATTACCAGAAGTATCTATAGCATCTCCATAATTATACCAGCGTGGGGGAACTGAGGTAGTCTTTCGGGCCGCTGCGGCATTTTTTTGCTTCAGGTAATTATGCAATACCGAAGCATCAATTTTAAAATCCTGTGCGCATATATTCAGCGAGATAGCGCATATTGCTAAAAATAAAAAGAACTGCTTCATTATATAGCTTTTTTAAGGTTGGGAATACTATATAAAGTTATAAATAAATATTTGGATCAATCAAAAATATTATTAAAATAATTTTTTTATGCTTTGCTACGCTTTGAAATTTGTCTGGATGACTGCATTCATAGATGTCCCACACTTTGAAAGTGTGGGACATCTCCAGCGCCCTACCAATCAATATCTAATCAGATATGGGAAAATATGCAAGGAGTAATATTCAGCACATATTGACACTTTTGCTGAGATTAATTACCAGTGACTTCCAAAAAACAAAACAGGGTAACGAAACCGTTACCCTGTTAAAAAAAGAAAACTATTTAAATTAATGTGCAATAGTCACACGGCCAGTCGCATGTTCGCCATTAGCTTCTAAAGAATAAACATAAACGCCTGATGGAAGAGCAGCGGTATTAAACACTGCTTTACCGGTAGCAATATTACTTAGCTTTTGAGTACCAACAACCTGACCGATCATATTAGTAAGCGTTACAGATACATCAGATGCCTGGGTTAATGAGAAAATGATATTCAACTCATCATTTGCAGGATTAGGAACTGCATTAATATTATTTACTGTAGTTACATTATTAAGGCCCAGATAAGTAGAAGGAAGCGTTCCGCAGGAAGCACAAACAACATGCCAGCTAATATATGGATATTGCCGGGAAGATGCACCACCGCCGCTATTCCATGCCCAGGTAGGAATATATACATCGTCCCAATTCGCTGGTGTATTAGGAAGCCTTTTCCAGTACCCTAAATTATTATCAGCCTGATTTGCCTCCCATGAAGGGCATTGATATGGGGCCCAGACTGCATTACCTGCATTAGCATAATAAGCGACAATTGGACGCCAGACATTATACCTGTTCATGCCTGAACCAAGCCAGGTACCTAATAATGTGTCACCTGGAGTAGGTGTAGCCAGTTTCCCGGCGCCTGTAGTTGCAGCAATGTCTCCGCTTATGAATGTGATGGACATACCACAAATAGAACCTGCCGGTACAGAAATACCTGTAGCGCCATTTGTTGGAATAGTACCGGACCATATGCCATTTTTATTTGTATCGGCCCATCTTGCACTGTTCAAAATAACATCAAATTTATAAGTAGTAGTAAAGGTACGGGTTGATGCCGTATTGGTTACGCTATCCCAAATCATATCAAAAAACGATACTCCGGGATAATGTCCTCCGGTACCCATCTTAAACCCTGAAAAAATATCAGATGAACCGCTGCCATCGCCAACCACAAATACACAACGCAGTGTATCAACGACCGTAGTTTTGGTTTTATTAAAAGAATATACTCCAAATAGTGCAACTGAATCCCATGTATATGCATTAGAATTAGTGAGTTCATATTGACCGATATATGCACCATCCATCTCTCTGTTAAAAATCTGAGCTTTGGGATCAAATACTGCCGCCTCACTCACATCTGTAATATGCTGGTAAACGCCTCCGGTGTACAATGCGGTGCCATTAGTATCTTTCCAGATTGTGGCTGTACCAAGGCCGAAAAATGTACCATTTCCAGAAGGTCCTCCACCCAAAGTAATATTATTGTAATAATTTTGGGATGTATCTATAGCGGATCCGTAATTGTACCATCGGGGGCTACCGGCTGTAGTCTTATTTGCAGATTTTCCAAATCTTTGCTGTAAATCATTACGCAAAGCCACAGCATCAATTTTACGATCCTGTATTGGATTAATAGTATTAACCATGCTACCATGGCGGAGCTCCTGTGCGCTCATATTCATTGCTATTGAGCCAGCAGCTAAGAAGAAAAATAATTTTTTCATATTACATCTTTTAGTTTTGGAATACAACATAAAGTTATAAAAAAATATTGGGATCATTTCAAATTATTTTTCAAATATTTTTTATTGTATTTTGCTAAGCATTGATATTTGTCTGGATGTGCATTCATAGATGTCCCACACTTTGAAAGTGTGGGACATCTCCCGCTCCCCGCCAATCAATATCTAATCAGATATGGAAAAGGAAGGCAAGGAGTAATATTCAACACAAATTGACGCTTTTGCTGAGAATAAATACCAGTGACTTCCTAAAAACAAAACAGGGTAACGAAACCGTTACCCTGAATATTAAAAAGAAAACTATTAAATTAGTGAGCTACAACTATGCGGCCTGAAGTACGGCCACCGTTAGCTTCTAATGTATAAATATATATACCATTAGCAAGTACACTGGTATTGAATACCGCTTTACCTTCAGCTGTATTGTTCACCTTCTGGGTAGCAACAACCTGGCCCATGATATTGGCAAGAGATACAAATACATCAGAAACCTCAGTAAGAGAGAAGGTAACATTCACCTCATCTGTTGCAGGGTTAGGTACTGCATTAATACTATTTACTGTTGGCAAAGTATTTGTTCCAAGATATGCAGAAGTAATTGTTGCACAGGTCGGACATGTAATATACCATGTCATATAGGGGAACTGTAAAGGATAAGCTCCGCCACCAACGAGTGAATATCCCCATGCGCCTGGGTAATACAGGTTATCCCAGCCATTGGAATAATTAGGCAAAGTTTTCCAGTATCCAAGATTTTGATCTGCAGGATATGGTTCATAAGTAGGGCATTGATAAGGGGCATATGCCGCTGTAGAGCCACCGGTTGCATAATAGCTTGAAAGAGGACGCCAAACATTATATTTGTTCATACCGGGAGTGCCGGCAGAAGAACTAACCAATGTATCACCAGGGGTTGGGCTAGCTAAAGCACCAACTTTTGTAACCGGATCACCGCTTTTGAATGTAATAGTCATTCCTGCAAAAGAACCTGCAGGAACAGGCATTCCGGATGCTCCTAAAGCACTACGTGGTATGGTCTTAGTCCAGATACCGTTTGACATAGTATCACCCCATGCCGGAGTGAGGCCTGAATTGTTTAAAATAATGTCATAATGCGGATAAGTGGCTGTAGAAGGATACAATTGAGCTGGAACTGGCCCAGACCCTACATTATGTACACTATCATATCTCAGGTCAAGGAAGGTAACCGGGCCATAGTGTGGTGCACCGCTACCGCCAAAACCAGCGCCACCTATATTAGACCCGGTGGAACCATCGCCTGTCATGAATACAAGGCGGAGCGTATCTACTACAGTAGTCTTTGTTTTATTATAAAGATAAACACCGTAAATCGTAACAGAATCTACCGTATAAGCATCACCGGTGGTACCGGCTTTTACACGTATCTGGCCAATATATGCCTGATCAGGGTCCACATTAAAGATTGCTGCAGCTGGGTCAAAAATAGAACCTTGCGATACAGTAATAATATGCCGGTAATCGCCGCCGGAATACAATACAGTACCATTTGTATCATTCCATATGGTTTCTTCCATCAATGCATGCAAGCCGGTAAAAGAGCCATTGCCCCCTGGACCACCTCCCAAAGTGACATTATTGTAATAATTGGCTGAAGTGTCAATAGCTACTGCATGATTGTATGCACGTGACCCGCCTACCGTTGTCTTTGCTGCACCATGGCTTTTATTTAATATGCCTTGTGGCATCAATAAAGAACCATCAATTTTGCGATACTGATTTTCGGCATTCTTGGGCGCCATCATTACCTGGCGCTCCTGGGCAATCACATTCATTGTGATAGAGCCAGCAGCTAAAAGTAAAAATAATTTTTTCATAAATTCTATGTTTTTTTTAGAGATTCTTATTTAAGTGATAAAAGTACATACTTTTTTGGAAAAAAAAAATTGAGCTGAGAAATATAGAAATATTTTTTGCGCCGCTTTTTCGTATAAAATATAATACAGCAAATTGTATGCCAAACTTTTATAATTGAAATAGAATTTCAGGAATGAAACGATATTCCGTAATTAATCATAAAAATTCCAGGATATTCAAATTTCAAAGGAATTTTTCAAGCCTTTATTGTTCACTCAGCTTCAGGCAATAATAAAACAGATTAAAAATTTAATTTCATTACAAATGGACATGGAAGGAAAACAACACATCATTTGTATTTAAAAAAATGTCAAATCCCTTCTAAAGCCCTGAATATGAATAAGTAGGCAGGTAAACCTTCACTGTATCTTCTGTACTGATCTTGCAGGGAAGTCCGCCCTTAACGTATGGAGGCACATATAGTGTATGATAACCCCTGCCAAATATATAATAATCGCCCTTCTTTAAGCCAGGGAAAACAGCAACAGGTATGGTATCCGTTAATACGCACACAACTGAATCATCATAAACGCCATTTGATGGCATATCCAGCGAATTGTACTTAATATAAATGGTACAGGTATCTACATATAGTCCATGATGTTCAGGGATAACGGTAATAGTCGCATTACCACCCTTACCGCCGCCTGTTGGAACAGGGGCCGATGGCTTCTTACAACTTTCTGCAGTTGTGAGCCATGCAGCAAAAAAAAAGATTATGAATTTTATTCCGGCTTTCATTGGCCTGTTATTAATTTTCTTTGAACCGGATTTATTTTTTCATCCGGAAGTGACAAAAGTCATGCAAAAATATGACAAAAAATATACAGAAAAGGCATCTGCACTCCTTACCTTTGTTTTATTATTCACAACATTTGAAAAAGCTAATTGCCTTATTTGCCTTATCGGGCATCCTGTTGCAAACCTTTAACCAGGTTGTAATAGTAGCTGCATATTATGCCAATAAAGACTACATAGCTAAAAACCTATGCGAGAACAGAGATAAACCAAAGATGCATTGCGATGGTAAATGCTGCCTGAAAAAGAAGCTGGCAAAAGAAAGTAAAGAACAGGCGCCCTCTCCCCGCAACCAGAAAAGCGAACAGGTAATAAACCTTTTCTGCGCCGAAACCAAATTTGAAATTAACCAATTTGTTCCTTCATCATTACCCAATTGTTATTTCAGTTATAATGATCTGAAAACTTTTTCCTTCCACCATTCTGTCTTCCATCCTCCAACTGTTTAATGTTTTTGTTTTAGAAATTCTATACCCGTTTGTTAAGGTGGGTTGTTATTATTTCATTTAACTTATAACATTAAATAATGAAACCATTAAGCAAACTATTCCTGCTTATCTGTTGCAGCGTACCATTATATAGTTATGGACAGAATACAGATAAAGATCAGCAGACAGTAATAAATACCGGCAACAAAACCTGTGGTTCCGGCTGTTGCTGTGGCATGGAAACTCAAACTCCATCCGGCATCATGACAGACCACATTCATAATAAAGGGGAATGGATGGCAACCTGCACCTATATGGATACCAGGATGAAAGGAAACCATATAGGAGCAACGCCTGCAAATGACAATATGGTGTACCGGGAAAATTATATGATGGCACCTGAAACTATGAATATGCAAATGCATATGGCAATGCTGATGTATGGGCTTACCAACAAGCTTACGCTCATGGGTATGGCCGGTTTTACTAGTGATAATATGATGATGAATATGGCAACGAATATGCCCGGCATGAACATGACTCCCGGAAATACAACCATGCAGTCTTTGTCATCAGGTTTTACAGATACTAAAATATACGGATTGTACAACCTCTCTGGTAAAGAATCACAACGCATCATCGCAAGTATGGGTGCAAGTATCCCCACAGGTACTTTTAAGGCAACAGGTGTTACAATGCTTGGTGAAAACCAGCGCCTTCCGTATGATATGCAACCGGGTACGGGCTCATTCAGTATAATACCCGGCATTACTTATGTACATCAATACAACCGGTATTCTTTGGGGGTTGATGCCGGCGCTGATATAAAACTATCCGGTAACACGCTGGGATATAAACAAGGGAATGTTTATCAGGCCTCTGCATGGGCTAGCCGCAGATTGCTTCCTTTTGTAAGCGGTTCTATACGGGCGGAAGAAATTGTATCGGATAAGATCACAGGATCTGACCCGGCAATAGCGATCCCTGTTTATGAAACCAATGACCCCACTGCCAATACCGCTAATTATGGCGGAAAAATGGTTAACATTTATGCAGGCCCTAATTTTCATTTTGATCAACCTGTCTTAAAAAATTTCCAGCTTCATTGTGAATATGGCGTTCCGGTATATCAGAATCTTAATGGCACACAAATGTCGGAGCATTCAAATTTAGTGGCAGGGTTGATGTATAAATTTTAACCGGACATAACACACCAAATCACGTAGAGACGCAATGCTTGCGTCTCTGCCAAAACAAACAAAAATTCAAAATCAATTTTATAAAGATAATTATGAAAAATAAGACAACAGTTTTTCGCATAGCATCATTTTGTGCCCTTTTACTCACAGCTATCTGCTTTATGAGTATTACTTCCTGTAAAAAAAAGACTACAGTTGAAGCTACCGGCACCTTCTTCATACACCTGCACACAAATATTGACACCAACGAGGTAGCAGATAAGACTGCATTATACAGAGATTCCGGAGGCAGGCATTTCGGGCTGTCAGTTGCGCAATTCTATCTTTCCAATATCATGATCCACAATGTCAATGGCAACATGTACACTTTTACCGGTGTTCACGTTCTTAAATGCATTGATAGTGAAGCTTATCTTATTGGGAATGCGCCTGTTGGCACTTATGATTATGTTATGTTTGATGTCGGATTAGATCAGGCGACTAACGCACTTACTCCCGCAAGTTTTACCAACAACGGAAACACCCCAAATTCTACGATGTGGTATGGCAATACCTCACAAGGGTATATGTACATGAAATTACAGGGTTTTGCAGATACCACCATGGCTCAGAACGGAACCAACCTTGTTCATTTTTCATATGGTATCGGCAAGATGTTCGCCGTGGGGGGCGGAGACAGAAATCTGAAATCCGTTAGCATGCCTGTGCGCACAGCCTCTTATGCACCTTATATTTTAACTGTCGGTGGCACTCAATATATCCATATGATCTGCGATTATGGAAAACTGCTCTCGACAGTGAATTTCAACACACAGGATAGCACTGATACTTACAGTCTAAACCCTTCAATATCCAACATAATTGCTAATAATATCCCGAACATGTTCAGTTATGAGGAATAAACCCTTTATTTCATCTGCTATTACCATAACACTCGTCAGTGTTATGGTAATGGTTTCCTGTACGCATAAAAGCGCAGTTTTGCCTGATGTAAGTTTCAGTAAAGACATTATCCCCATATTCCAGGCCAGTTGCGCTTTGAATGGAGGTTGTCATTCAGGTGCAACTAATAATGGTCATAACATGGATTTTGACAGCAATGCTGCTTACAATACCATTATCACAAAGCAACTGGTAATTTATAGTAATCCCACAGCAAGTTTATTGTATGTCCAAATCAGTTCCGGCATCATGCCTAAATCACCCTACCCTATCCTGAGCGCTGACAAAATTAACTTAGTACTTAACTGGATAAAACAGGGCGCAAAGCCATAAACCCCTGCCCCCTAAAGGGGAACTAAGAATTTAGCTTTCTCAAGATCATTTTACAACAGATTTCTATTAAACAATTTTATTGGAACAGAGGTGTTAATCAAAAAAATAATTCAGCACAGTATATTCCTATCCTGATGTAATAATATACAGCTTAATAGCTTGCCCTCCTTCAGGGGTCAGGGGTTCTTACTATCCATTATTATTGTTACCGGCCCGTCATTGACCAATGCTACTTTCATATCTGCTCCGAAAACGCCTGTAGCAACCTGCTTACCTGACCTTTCCGAAAGGGTGGCAATAAAGTATTCGTACAAAGGAATAGCCTGCTCAGGCCGGGCAGCTTTAATAAATGAAGGGCGATTACCCTTTTTATAAGATGCATGGAGTGTGAACTGGCTTACCACCAGCAGGTCGCCATCTATATCTTTTATGTCTTTGTTCATTAGCCCGTTTTCATCAGCAAAAACTCTTAGTTGAGCTATTTTGCCGCAAAGCCAGTCTGCATCTTCTCTATTGTCTTCTGTTTCTATACCTAATAGTATAAGGAAACCATTGCCTATAGCTGATTTCAGGTCGCCATTGATGGTAACGCTTGCTGTGGAAACTCTCTGAATTATTACTCTCATATACTTTCAGTCCGCCATGCATGGAGGCATTTGTTTCCACTAAACTAATAAATTCATGGTTACCTCACTCATTGCTGTTATTTTTGTGGCTATACTTGCAAAGGGATTAGTTAGTGAATTGTATCGAAAAAGTTAAATAGATAATCTGTCATGGTAAAAATTGTCATGGTGAGCCGCGCCGAACCACGACAATTCTTACAATGACCTGCTGAGTAATGTACATTAGCTGAACAAAGTTCCGAACTCATTAATTTGCCCTTAGCATAGTTTTATAATTCCGAATAACCGGGATATAGATTTTTTTCAATGATCAACATCAGTGATACCATAGTAGCAATAGCAACCCCACCAGGTGAAGGGGCAATAGGCATGATACGCCTGAGCGGGAATGAAGCTATTGCTATTGTTAATAAAATATTTTCAGGTAAAGACCTCGCAAAACAACAATCACATACACTTCATTTCGGAAAGATAATGGATGGAGCGAAAGTGATAGATGAGGTGGTAGTGAGTATATACAAAGGGCCTAAGAGCTATACAGGAGAAGATATCATAGAGATTAGTTGTCATGGTTCTGACTATGTGCTGAAGCAGGTCATCAACCTGTGTATGGAGCATGGCGCAAGAATGGCCAGGCCCGGAGAGTTCACACTCAGAGCTTTTCTGAATGGCAAGCTCGACCTGACGCAGGCCGAAGCTGTTGCCGACCTGATAGCAAGCCAGAGCGGTTCTGCTCATAAGGCTGCGATACATAATCTGCGTGGCGGCTTTAGCGAAGACCTGAAACAGATGCGCGAAGAGCTGATAAAGTTCAGCGCGCTTATTGAACTGGAGCTTGATTTTAGCCAGGAAGATGTGGAATTTGCAGACCGTACACAGTTTTATGCATTGATAGACCGGCTCACGACCGCCACAGAGCAATTGATAAATTCCTTTAAGCTGGGCAACGTAATAAAGAATGGCGTAAGCGTAGCTATTATTGGCAGGCCAAATTCGGGCAAAAGCACGCTGCTCAATGCGCTGCTAAATGAGGAACGCGCAATAGTGAGCGAGATAGCAGGCACTACCCGCGATACTATTGAGGAAACACTCAATATCAATGGCATACTTTTTCGTCTCATAGATACCGCAGGCATCCGCGAGCACAGCATAGATACCATAGAACTAAAGGGTATGGAGAGAAGCAAGGAGGCTATGAATAAGGCGGATATCGTCATTTATCTTTTTGATTTGACAGAGAACAATCCCGTCACTGCGAGGAACGAAGCTGCCCAATTCCCAATTCCCAATTCCGAAAACGGAGTCAAATACCTGCTGGTAGGAAATAAAGTGGATGAGACCGGAATGGAAAATGCAAAGAACACTTTTGCTGATATTGACAATAATATCATTTTTATCTCTGCTAAAAACAAAGAAAATATTCATCAGCTAAAAGAAACACTTTTTGCGCTTGTAGCCGGAGGGGAAATAAAACAGGAAGGCACCATCATCACTAATGCGAGACATTACGGAGCGCTGCAGGAAGTTCTGAAATCACTGCATGATATAAAGAACGGGCTGGACAATAATATATCAGGAGACCTTATCTCGCTTGATATCCGCACCTGCCTTTTTGCGCTTGGAGAGATAACAGGCGAAGTGACAACAGAGGATAAGCTGGATTACATTTTCTCGAAGTTTTGTATCGGGAAGTAAACAATCTACTATTAACGCTCATTTTCTCAGTGTTCATGCGGGTTTTGGAAGTTCTCATTTGCCGTTATCAAGTATAATATTTGCTATTAGTAGCTCTTTTTTAGTTACTAATTTGGTTACTACAAATAAATTGGGGGTCTTTATGGTTACTAGGCGAAATAACTACTGCTAAATACTGCTAGTTACTGCCAAATACTGCTAAATACCCACAATTCTAAATTATTAGTGACCAAAACAAGAAGTAACTTATGAGTAGCAACATGCGAATCCCGAAAGTATGCGAATACTGTAAAAACGAGTTTACAGCGCAGAAACTAGCAACAAAGTATTGCTCTTTAAAATGCGCCCAGCGAAACTATAAGAAAACAAAGCGGGATGAGAAGATAAATGCAGCACATAAAGAATACACGGAAATTCGGCAAAATAACAAGCCAAAACTGGCAGATACTATTATCTATCCAAAATCTTATTTAACAGTAAAAGACACCTGTAAAATGCTGAATGCTTCCGATTCTACAATACGCAAGTATATCAAAGACGGAAAAATAAAAACAATTAGGATTGGCAAGAAGCATATAATCAAAAGAGAAGATATTGAAAAGATGTTCCAGATATAAAGTCAGTTTGCAAGTTCGCAAAGTTTGCAACTATTCAGTTTTGAAAAATAAATTTATAGCGATGCAAAAAGTAATTTTCCTTTACTGGTAAGGCTTTCAGTTATTTGAGGTACAAATGGGGTACAAAAATTGGGAATAATGCAGTATTTATTCTATTTCTGCTATACCTAATTTGCTGCAAAAGCCTATAAAGAATAAACCAAGGGGGTTAAAATAAATATACATTGTCGAAAAGCAGGCTTTGCGGGATTTAATTTTTCCTGAATTAAATGAAACAAATTCGTATAATTGAAAAACACTAAAAATTCTATTTTGTCTCCCTAACAATGTTTTGTTTGTAATTTGATACTATCAGATTTCTGAAATGATCTAAATCCTTACATGCTGCTATATATGTCTTTTCGTTAATTTTACCATCTCCAAATTTTTTACTAATATCTTCCATCATTTTATTAATTTTATTTATTGTTCCGCTCATACTTTGACGTGGTAAACCAAAGAAATCCTTTATGTATTCTTTTATGAAATCTTTTAATGGTGTCAAAACTAAAATGTCAATTACCCCATGTCCTATTAACTGTATAAGTGCTTTTGATTCTGTAGAAATATAAAATTCATAATTTATCTCGAAAGAATGATGCATTATTAACGAGACCTGATGAATAATATCTACCTAAACCACATAGAACTATGTAAGATTGTAAGATTTCGTAAGGATATTACATAATATTACAGATTCATAATATGCAATCTCAAATTGTTTCAAATTGCAGCATAAGCAAAATGTATGCATATGAAACAAATCATTTTAATCCTCTCAGAAATTCAATCTTTACTAGAGTTAAACAAAGAGGTATTAACTCTCCAACAGTACGCAAAATATGCTGGTATTTCAATTCAAACAGCATATAAACAAACCTCACAGAGAAGGTTACCATTTTATCGCCAAGGCAAACATCTTTATTTAAAAAGAGAAGATGTTATTGCCTTCCTTTTAAGCCATCCAGTTAAATCAAATTCAGATATTGAAAAGGATGCGATGAAACATTTGCAATAGGATACTCAAAGCCCATCGCTCAACATGAGGACAATTTGAAAAATTATTCTTAACCAAAACTAATATTGAATCCACTTATTACATTTCAACCTGCGATTTATGGCTTTTAGCCAATTAACTATTTACCCTTTTAACCATTTACCCAATTAACTATTTACCCTTTTTAACCATTTACCCAATTAACCATTTCCCCTTTTAACTATTTAACCAATTAGCCTTACTTTTGATTTTTAAAATACAGAACATTATTTATGGCGGAAGCGATACGTATGCCGTTGCTGAGTGATACGATGAAGGAGGGTGTGATAGCGGAATGGCACAAAAAAGTAGGCGACACAGTAAAAGCAGATGATACAATAGCAGATGTAGAGACTGATAAAGCCACTATGGAAGTAATGCCATATGTTGATGGCACGCTGTTGTATATCGGTGTGGAGAAAGGAAAGGGAGTGCCGGTAAATGGCATTATGGCTATTATAGGCAAGCCTGGGGAAGACTATCAATCTATTCTGGATGCTGAAGGTCTCTCCAAAGGAGAGGGAAGTGCTAAACAACCCGCGGCCGAAGCTACTCCTGCCCAACCTGCGGAAAAAGCACCTGCACCTGCTACCCAACCTGCGCCTGCTAAAGAAGCTCAACCGGCACCGGCAATTCAAACTGCAGCTGAAGTAACTCCGGCACAACCGACAGCTACCGCACCTGTCCAGCCTGTGGCACAACCTTCTCCGGCGGAAACTAAAGAACAACCAGCGTCTGAAACCGATGATCGTTTGAAAGCTTCCCCGCTTGCCAAAAAACTGGCTGAAATAAAGGGCCTGGATATTCATGTTGTAAAAGGCAGCGGAGACGGTGGCCGTATCATAAAAAGAGACGTGGATACTTACACGCCCCCACCACCCCAATCCGCTGCACCTGCGCCTTCTGCACCGGCAGTTCCTCCGGCTCCAAAAGCAGCGCCGGTAGTAGCCATATCCCAGCCAGCAGGAGAAGAAGGACACACAGATACTCCATTGACGCAGATGCGAAGGATTATCGCGCAAAAACTGTCGGAAAGTAAGTTCAGCGCGCCGCACTTTTATCTGCGCATGACCATTACTATGGATAAAGCCATTGAAGCCCGTAAAGCCATCAATGAAATATCTCCGGTAAAGATCTCCTTCAATGACCTCGTAATAAAAGCATGTGCTACAGCGCTGCGGATGCATCCGGGTGTAAACAGTTCATGGATGGGCGACTTTATCCGTCAGAACCATCATATTCATATTGGCACAGCAGTAGCGGTGGAAGAAGGGCTGATAGTACCGGTTATAAAATTCGCCGACCAGAAATCATTATCTCAGATAGCACAGGAAGCAGGCAATCTTTATGAGAAAGCCCGTACAAAAAAAATACAGCCGCCTGAGTTTACGGGCAATACTTTTACCATTTCCAACCTCGGCATGATGGATATTGACGAGTTTACCGCCATTATCAATCCACCGGATAGCTGCATACTTGCAGTGGGTAAAATAACGCCTACGCCGGTAGCAGAGAATGGCGCCGTGGTAATACGCCAACTGATGAAAATAACACTCAGTTGCGACCACCGTGTTGTAGATGGCGCTGTCGGTTCCCGTTTCCTGCAAACATTGAAGACCCATTTGGAAAACCCGGTAACGATGCTTGTGTAATAATAGTTCAATTCCGAAATGGCTGAATGGCTCAATTAACATAACAATAAAATTCAAAGCCCTTTAAAGAGAGCTTTGAATTTTATGTACTTTGGTGAAAATTTGTAGAAATAGTATGAAGTATCTCCTTTCATTCTTATCATTAATGCTACTTGGTTTCTGCTCATTTGCACAGGATAATTATGAGATACAGATTTATGGTGCGCAAACCATACCGGGAGGCGTCACTATGCTGGAACTTCACAGCAATTATACTTTTGGCGGGCAACAGAATATACAGGATGGCGTCTTACCAACACATCATATGCTGCACGAAACCATAGAAATAACTCATGGTTTTAATAACTGGTTCGAAACAGGATTTTACTTGTTTAATGCAATAGGCTCAGATAACCGGACAAACTTTGTAGGCAGCCATATAAGGCCACGCGCTATGATACCTGAAAGCTGGCACTGGCCTGTGGGCCTAAGTCTTTCAGCAGAAGCAGGATATCAGAAACGCGGGTATAGCACAGACGACTGGACGCTGGAGATACGGCCTGTTATAGATAAAACATGGAAGAAGTTTTACGTTTCATTCAATCCGGTATTTGATAAATCTTTGCATGGCCTCAATCAAACCAGTGGCTTTGGTTTCTCCCCAAATCTGAAAGCCAGTTATAATATCTCTAAAAAAATTGCAGCAGGATTTGAATATTACGGCTCAATAGGGAACATAACTATGCCGGACCCATACCAGCAGCAGCAACACCAGTTATTCCTAGCCGTGGACCTTGATTTTTCGCCTGATTGGGAATTCAACGCCGGTTATGGATTGGGGTTTACAGACGCAAATGATAATAGCATTTTCAAAATAATTCTTGGCTACCGCCTGCATAAAAAAAACAAAAAATAGCAGCCCCTGGTGTGGAGCTGCCGGTAAAAAATAAAATATTAATCACGCTATACTAATGTAGCAGAAACCAATGTTTTCTCACAATTGAAAAGCTTACCTACAAGACAACCTTCATGAGCATCGCCGGCAAGTTTTTTAAATTCTTCAGCTGATATTCCCGGCACTTTACCTGTCACCCTTAATTCGCTTTTCGTAATGGTACCATTATCCAGGGTAATATCGCACCTCGTTTCTAATTGTTCCGGAGTGAAATTTGCAGCGCCCAATACAAAAGACAGTTTCATTGTAAAACAGCCTGCATGTGCAGATGCTATCAGTTCTTCCGGATTGGTACCTACACCTTCTTCAAACCTGCTTTTGTATGAATACTGTGTTTTATTGAGCACAGTGCTTTGAGTGGTAAGGTGGCCACTGCCTTCTTTACCTGAGCCGTTCCATACGGCGGTTGCATTACGTTTCATGAGAATTTTTTTTTGAACAGCAAAGATAATGGAAGTAGGTTGTATTCAAATGGGATTATGTTATGCCTGTATCAATATTGGATATTAATCATGAAATCAATGAAGTATAGTAAATATTTGAGTAGCGTCATCAAAAATACTTTACTTTGTAAGCTGTAGAAATGAAATCAAAACTATTCATTTTAATTTTTGCTGATACACTGGAGCGAAATGACACAAAAGTCTTACTGGTTTATTTTCGGGAAAACAACTGTTGATAGGGGAAAATTAGATAGTTATCTTATCAAAAAAACCGAAAACAAAAAGCCGGAAAATTAAGGCTTTCAGAACCGATCATTATCCAAATTCCAGATTTTGTAAAAGAACAATTGATATCAAATAGTGCAATTACAAAATTTTTATTTCATCAGCAACATTTCACATTATTGCAATACAACCCAAATTCCCAATCCCAAATTCCCAATTACGCCTTACCTTAGCGTCCATGCAAAAAATACTCATCGCCAATCGTGGCGAGATTGCTATGCGCATCATGCGCACAGCAAAGGAAATGGGCATTAAAACAGTAGCTGTATTTTCAGAAGCCGACAGGAATATGCCCTTTGTACGATACGCTGATGAAGCGGTTTGTATAGGCCCTGCTTTATCTTCCCAGTCTTACCTGCGTGGAGAAAAAATCATAGAAGTGGCTATAAAAACCGGTGCAGAAGGTATTCATCCCGGTTATGGATTTCTTAGTGAGAACGCTTCTTTTTCAAAAGCCGTTTCTGATGCCGGGCTTATTTTCATAGGGCCTTCAGCGCATTCCATTGAGGTAATGGGCAGCAAGATAGGCGCCAAGCAAGCCGCCAAAAAGTTTAATGTACCCATGGTGCCGGGTACGGAAGAACCGCTGAAAGATATTGAAGAAGCACGAAAGGTAGCTGAAAGCATAGGCTTTCCCATACTGGTAAAAGCTTCCGCAGGCGGTGGCGGTAAGGGTATGCGCGTGGTGAATAATGAGGCCGAATTTGAAGAACAGGTACGGGCCGCGAAGAGCGAGGCGCTCAATTCGTTTGGAAATGATGATGTGTTTATTGAAAAGTATGTGGGCGCTCCAAAGCATATAGAGATACAGCTCATGGGCGACCAGCATGGCAACTATGTTTACCTGTTTGAGCGGGAATGCAGCATACAACGCCGCCATCAGAAGCTGATAGAGGAAGCGCCATCAAGCTGCCTGACCCCTGACATCAGAAAAGCGATGGGCGAATGTGCAGTTGCTGCGGCACGATCCTGCAACTATTATGGGGCAGGCACCGTAGAATTTCTGGTGGACGAACATCTGAATTTTTACTTCCTGGAAATGAACACCCGCCTGCAGGTGGAGCATTGCGTAACGGAAATGATAACCGGTATAGACCTTGTGAAAGAGCAGATAAATGTTGCGCGCGGCAATAAGCTTTCCTTCTCGCAGGATGACCTTAAAATAAACGGACATGCTATAGAACTGCGGGTATGCGCCGAAGACCCATTCAATAACTTTCTGCCTGATACAGGTAAACTGGAAATATACCAGCCGCCAAAAGGCCCCGGTATCCGGGTGGATGATGGCTATGAAGAAGGGATGGATATACCTATCTTTTATGATCCTATGATCGCGAAGCTGATAGCTTATTCCTCAACGCGTGACGAAGCCATAGACCGGCTATGCCGCGCTATTGACGAGTATTATGTCAAGGGCATACAGACCACACTCGAATTTGGCAAATGGGCCGTGCAGACGGAGCAATTCCGCTCCGGAAAATTTGATACTAAGTTTATTGATAATTACTTCAAACCCGAATACCTTAATAAAGAAAATGCAGATGCGGAACAGGTTGCCGCTTTGCTTTCCGCATATATTTGGGAAAAAGACAAGAATCAAAGTAATGGCGCCACAGCACTCCCTCCATTAGCTATCGAAGCAAATGGGACTGTAAATAAATGGAAAATAAATCGCAGGTAAGGAAAGTTGGCAAAATAAAATCCACTATGTTGGATAGTTATTTTTCTTTTATTAACTGCCATAGCTTTTTCAGCGAAGGCATGTTATGCGAGGCGCAAAATCCGCGAATAGTAAGCAATTTAACCCGGGTTCGATGATAAATATCAGTTATTAGCCAGGCCATTTCTATATTTTGATGGTTATTATGATACTTGTTGAGGTCTTGGTAGATGTCCCACACCTTTTCGGTGTGGGACATCTACGCTAAATATAGTTAACTTATTGATTGCCAAATAAATAATCAACGAATTCACGTTATTTAAGGCTTTTGCAACGAAGCAGGAATGGAACGGCGTAGCCCTCACTGAGACAAATGAAAATAATTATGAACGAAGTAAAAGAACAGTCAAATTGGTGGACTTTATTTTATCATCGTTCCTAATCATATTTTTATTTAACATTGTTATTCCATAATTGATCACGATATTTATATTCTAAAATTTAAAGACCATGGCAAACGAAAATGAAGAAATCACATCAAATGATCCGGAAAAGAGCAATACCGGCTCTGCGCATAAACATCACTCCTGGCTTGAAGAAGCAATCGGGAAAATAGATGCTGACTTTCCTTTATCGGGTGGAGAAACGGATGCGGAACTTGAGTCATCTGTCGAAGCAGAAGAACATGTAATCAGCAACCTGGTCGAAAATACCCTCGGGAAGATAGACACGGAGTTCCCGTTATCAGGAGGAGAAACAGATGCCGACCTCAATGCAGCCATCGGATCAGAAGAAAAAACGGAGGATGATTAGCCCCGGCCTTAAAGCGAGGAAACTGTAAAGCCCCGCTCAGTCCGCGATTTCCCAGACCTCCGCTAAATAATACCGCCGGATTGCTGAACAATCCGGCGGTAAAAACTACTGTTTTTCTGTCCGCAATAAGCGGTTACTGTATTAATTTTTCAACCACTTCAGCACTTCCGAAGTCGTGTTGTTGGTCAGTTTGATGATGTACATTCCGGGCGCAAGGGAAGCGGCCTTTATTTGTATTGTGCTGCTGCCTTTACTCCATTTATCACTCATTATTTCCCTGCCTGTAGGGTCATACATGGTTACCGCAAGCGCATCGTTAACCGGGTGCTGGGCATACAGGTTTACTATGCTGTTGTCCTGTCCCTGCTGCGATAACCAATACTTATTATTGTCAACAATGTTTACCGGCATAATTCCATTGGTAGAAATTACAATTGAAGCCGAAGTGCCAAGGCATCCGTTCGAGTCAACGGTAATCGTGTAGGTACCAACACCCGGAGTTGGGAACCATGTAAAAGGATTGGTAACAGCTCCCGTTATTGGAGTTCCTGCAAGGTTCCATTGAAGTGTTGAATATGCGCCGCTGCAGAAAAGCTGGGATCCTGACTGGACGATAACAGGGTGAGGCGTGGGGTTTACTGTAACATTATAAGAGAAAGCATTGGTCTTAATACCTGAGTAAATTGTCAGTGTTACTACGAATGTACCTGCTCCGGAGTTAAAACAAATGGTAGGCGTGTCAACATATACATTGGAGATGAACGGCCCCGCAGGGGTTACCGACCATTTAATGCTATCCGTACTGCCTATGCTGGTATTGGAAAAGTGTATGCAGCTATCCTGGCATATCGGTAAGGAGGAGTAAAATGAGGTATCAAATGATGCAAGCAATACGGTCGTTACTTTACGTATTACATTGTTGTCCCTGTCAGCAATATAGAAACTGCCTGCATCATCAGTGCTCAGACCTATAGGGTTTCTCATTGTTGCTTTTATAGCCGCACCGCCATCACCGCTATAACCGAAAGTACCATTACCGGCTACGGTTGAGATTTTTCCTGCAATATCAATTCTGCGGATACGCTGGTTGGTGAAATCAGCTATAAGAATACTATGAGTAGTATCCATTATCACGGCTGCAGGTTGTGATAACTTGGCTGAAGTCGCCGGACCACCATCACCGCTGAAACCGTTCACACCCGTACCTGCAATGGTTGCTATATTACCTGAAACTTTATCTACCCTGCGGACAACATTATTGAGGAAATCCGCAATAAATACATTTTGCCCGCCATCAATATACACGCCTTTAGGGTCACTGAGCGTAGCGCTTAATGCTGCTCCGCCATCCCCTGTATAACCCGCAGTACCAGTACCCGCAAAAGCGTTAATAATACCAGTTGTCAAATTCACTACCCGCACCTTGTTATTATTCCCGTCAGCAATATACAAATTACCGAAAAGGTCACAGGCAATGCCCTGGGGATAATATAATTGGGCGCCAAGAGCCGAACCGCCATCGCCGCCAGGGCCTACAGAGCCGTTGCCTGCAACAGTGGTAACGATATTGGTAGCCTTGGTTACTTTACGGATACGGTTATTTCCCATATCCGAGATATACAGATTACCAGCCGCATCGAGCGCAACGCCATTCGGGTTATCCAGCATGGTTTTGGTAGCAACCGATCCATCTGCTGTAAAGCCCTGGAAACCCGTACCTGCAAAAATACTGATATTGCCTGTCGGGTCTATTTTACGCACTACATGATTATCCCGGTCTGCAAGGAAAACGTTCCCGGTCTTATCGGTTGTAACGGAATAAGGCTGGTACAGCATAGTAGCTGTGGCCGGGCCGCCGCTGGCTAAGAAGCCGGCTACTCCAGTTCCTGCTATGGTAGTAATGATTTTTGTAATAGCATTAACCTTGCGCACCACGCTATTCAGCTGGTCGGTAATATACAGGTCGCCGGTAAACTGGTCCACCTCAAGGCCGGATATCTGGTGCAGCTTTGCAGCATTTGCCAGTCCGCCATCTCCGGTATAACCCACTGCTCCGGTTCCTGCATAGGTGGATATTTTTCCTGATGCAATGTCCACCGCACGCACTACATTATTCAGCGCATCGCCAACATAAAGCGTCGGGCCTGCATTGTAATAAGCAACACTTACCGGAGCACTGAACGTAGCGAGGGCAGCCGCGGCCCCGTCTCCGGTATAACCCCATACACCTGTTCCGGCAAAAGTGCTCATCACGCCTTTCCCGTCCACCTTGCGCACCACATTATTGGCCCTGTCGGCAATATACATATCACCGGTTGCAGCAGTAGTAACTCCCGTAGGATTTTTCAGTTCCAGGTAAGTAGCAAGGCCACCATAGCCGGAAGTTCCATTCCCACCAATGGTATAAATATCGCCTATAACACGGCCTGAGGGAGGTGCTGCATTATATACTATGCGGATACGCTCATTTTTAGTATCTGCGATCAGCAGATTGCCGGTATTATCTAACGTAATGCCTTCAGCAAACGCGATTTGCGAGGTAATGGCAGGATATCCGTCACCGCCATAAAAAGCGGTACCGTTTCCGGTATAGTTATTTATTATTCCTCCCGGAGTTACCATATCAACATGGTTATTAGCCTGGTCGGCAATATATACATTACCGGTAGCATCCACCACCACGCCTGTAGGATTATTCAGAAAGGTAGTTGTACCTGATATTCCATAAGTGGTCGTACCGGCACTCCCGGCAACAATATCACCTGCAATACCAGTGATAAATCCTGTTAATACTGTTATTTTAGCAACATTATTAGCGCCGGAATTTGCTATATAGACATTGCCTGTTGCATCTTGCGCAACTCCTGAAGGACTATTTAAAAGAGAAGCGTTTGCCAGGGCGCCGCTTACAAAATTCCCTGCCGCACCGGTACCGGCAACTGTCGTAACAGCGCCACCTGTAATTTTACGGATACGGTTATTGCCTTTATCAGCTACATAAACAATAGTACCCGCACTATTTACACTAACGCCGGTAGGGTTAGTAAATTTTGCCGCTGCGGCCGCACCATCATTAAAACCGGCAGTGCCTGGGACAGCACCAGCAAATGTAGAAATAAAGCCTGTAGAAAATGTTACTTTACGAATAACATTATTACCTGCATCTGCTATATAAAGTGCACCGGTACCTGAAGGATCGTACGCAATGCCGGAAGGAGTAGTTAATTTGGCAAGGGTAGCTGCTGCTCCGTCACCTGAATAACCAGCCAATGTATTACCTGCGAATGTGGAAATAATGCCTGAGGTATTGATCTTACGGATTACATTATTCGCCCTGTCGGCAATATAAATATTACCTGCAAGGTCAACAGCCACGCCGGAAGGATCATTAAACTCCGCAGCAGTAGCCGGGCCGCCATCCACGGTTAAACCGGGCGTTGCAAAAAAGCCTGCAACCGTCCAGATCTTACCAAACGGATCAACCATGCGGATGGAATTATTATCCCTGTCAGCAATATAAAGATTGCTGGTGACGCCATCAAATCTTAAACCATAGGGATGGTCAACCATGGCAAGCAGCGCAGGCCCGCCATCACCGAGAGGGCCTGTTGTGGTACCTGCATTATTGACTATCGTGGTAATAATACCGGAAGAATTTACCTTACGTACACGATGGTTTCCGCAATCGGCAATATACAGATTGGAGCCGTCATGGGCAACGCCGGTTGGGCCATTGAGCATACAGCCAACAGCGGGCAGCCCGTCGCCGAGGCCGGCAGTGCCGCCGCCGGCAACTATCCAGTTAATGCCGGCAGGGTCAACCATGTGAATCAGGTTATTGACAGAGTCGGCAATATAAAGGTTGCCGGTGCTTGGGTCTAAACAAAGACCTGTGGGCATGTTGAATTGCGTCGTGGTGGCAGGGCCTCCCCAAACGAGTGAACCGCCAACTCCATTGCCTGCGATAGTGGTAATAAGCTGTGCCTGAACACCCGCAGAAAACAGTAAAGTAAATACCGCAGCGAGTAATTTGTAGCAATTGATCTTCATAAATTTTTATTTTGCCGTTAAATATATATAATTAAGTCAAAAATAATGAACGAATTTAGTGATAATTTTCAGATAACAAAAAAATATTTTTCCACAATAACTGAAAGTTAAAATTCCGGCGGAGGTTTGCAATTTGGAATTAGATGATTGGATAATGTGATGATGTGATATAATTGGCAAGATATAAATTATCGCGAGTTCAATAATAGATATCAGTTATCAGCCAAGCCTTTTCTATATTTTGATGCTAATAATGGTCTTTGTTGAGGTCTTGGGGGTGTCCCACACCTTTTCGGTGTGGGACACCTGTGCTAAATATACTTAACTAATTGATTGCCATATTAATAATCGTCGAACTCACGTTAAATTAGCCCCTTTTGTTGGAAAAGTAAAATAGCATTCCTTTCATGGTAAGTACCTATCCCGACTCATTGAAAAAAAATGTGAATGACATTACTTACTCAAGTGTAAGCCCACAGCCAATAGAATTACTGTCACAGTGAGCCGCGCCGAACTGTGACAACGATGAGGATTTTGCTGAAGTTTAATCAGGGAA
>CAISOH010000081.1 GCA_903887005.1 uncultured Bacteroidota bacterium
AGCAATTATATATTGGAAAGGGCTATTGATCGGAAGACCTACTTTAAAAGAATGTATCGAAACGAGTGCAATAAACTCAGCGGTACTTACAGTATTTAGTAATACACTTCAATTAATTTTAAGAAAGATAAAATAATCTCTCTCAATTCAAAATTACACACCACAATCTGGTACGTGTAATTGGGTATTATTGCCCAAAAATTAAATAACTAATTGATATTTAATGTACAGATAATTCCATACGGATGAAAAAAATCTTGATTAAAAACTGTACAATTTTAAATTAATGGCAATATTTGTTGATTGAATCATCAGGAAATAAATTTGTCATCCTGAGTTTACCGAAGGGCAAATTACAAATTCCTGATTCCCATAGTATTTAATTTAAATACAAATGATCCACCTCTTTTTCTTTTATCTTCGCAGTTTAATTATCGATATAAATAAAACATAAACGACATAAATGCTGTTTATAATATTTAATCAAATACAATTACTTTACAATGAATAATATAATGTTTTGGCTACAGCCTTTCATTTCAGGCTTTATTGGTTGGGTCACTACCTGGTTAGCAATTAAAATGTTGTTTCACCCAAGGGACCCAATACGTTTTTTGGGTATTACCATACAAGGTATTTTCCCGAAAAGACAGAAGCAGGTAGCTGAAAAACTTGGTGGTGTGGTAGCCAAAGAACTGATACATTTCAGTGAAATAGCCATTCAGCTTAAAGACCCTGAAATGCTGAACAGCCTTACGCCTACTATTGAAAAGCACTTGGATAATTTCCTGCACGTTAAACTAAAAGAAAAGCTTCCCGTAATATCTATGTTTGTGGGCGACAGCACTATGCAGAAAATAAAGGAAGGAATGCTGGAAGAAATCGGGCTTTTACTGCCCGAGATCATTCATCAATACACCGATTCTTTAAGCAAAAAAATAGATATTGAAAAAATGGTAACCGAAAAGGTTTCCAATTTTTCATCAGATAAACTGGAAGAAATACTACAGGCCGTTATGAAAAAGGAATTCTGGTTCCTCGAAGTCGTGGCATTAGTTCTGGGATTGGTTATCGGGTTGATACAGATGGGGCTTTCACTTCTGTAAATACAGGTTATCCAACCTGCAAATGCTCCTTACTCATTATATCCGCATAAGCCTGGTCTATAAATAATGCTGCATCCAGGTTTTTCGCATTGTTCTCAAAATTAAACAAGGTTTCATACTTCCCCTTATTAAACATTGATTTGATCTCAAATTTATGCGGGTGCAACCAGATCGGAATTACGTCATCGCCCTTGGTAATAGTGCAGGTTACTGTTTGAATATTGTCTGCTCTTTCAATAATATATTTGATAAATACAGAAACACTGGCGACCTTATTGCTCAATAAATAAGATACCGTTATTGACTTTTCCATTACGTAGTTTTACACAATCTAACGAAAAAAACGATGCAAACCGCTTTTCATTAAAAAAAACCTTACAATATAACCGGTATTTCTTAAGATCAGGCATTCTTTTTGATGAATAATGTTTAACGTAAAAATTATGTATTAATGAACCACAGAGGCTCTCTCATCCTTTTAGTGACACTATGCATACCGATGATAAATTATGCGCAAAATATCAGTTTGTTAAATTCTACATTTCAAAGCTGGAGCGGGGGCATCGCAGGCCGGTCAGGAGATAATTATACGTTTATAATAGAATTTTCCGGCTATAAAACAGAACCTAAACCAGACACAATCTGGATAGGGCAACAACCCGTTCAGATCTTATTGCAGGGCAGCTATAGCAACCAATATCCAAATACGAAGGTGGCACGAACGAAAAATTCAATAAAATTCAACATAAGCGCAGGCACTTCAAATGATGAATATGCCGATCGCTACCCTGTTCAAGGAAAACAAAAAACAAAACCACACGCACCAAAAGCATACAAAGGAGTTGCCTTGCTCTCCTACCGGTATAGAGGAAAACAACATTATTATGAGATTATACTTTAAACGGGATAAATCAGTGCATTCATTATTTAGGGCTTTGCGTCCTTTGTTTTTTATATAATATGCTCGCTTTTAAATAATTACCTTTGCGTACTTTGCGATCTTTGCGTGATATTTTTTTGCACTATTTTACCCCGCCGCAAGTATAATAAGATAATGAAAATATTTCCTGCGGTAAATTACCCATAAGGAACGTTTCGTTAGTGGCACAATGTTGTTATGAGTAGTAATGACAAAAAACTAACATCATGAGATCTCTATTGTATATCATCGCCGTTATTCTTATTATAGGCTGGGCGCTTGGTGTCTTCGCATTACATGCGGGTAACATTATTTACATATTGCTGGTATTGGCATTAGTATCTTTTTTGTTAGGTGTTATCCGAAGGGGCAGCATCTAACCCAACAGGAAAATTAATCCTGTAAATGCATCATGGCATGGTTTTTCATAATCCATAGTGTGATTGAAATTCTTTATTCACATTATTAAGCACTTATGAAAAAATACATTTTGATTGCCATTCTGGCTATTGGATCGCTTACCGTAATCAGTGTGTCAGCACAGGAGATGCATGGCAGGCAAACAGAGAAAAAAGAAAGAAAAATGGATAGAAAAGCGCATAAAATGGTACGGAAAGAATATAATGGCAGTGAGCGGAAATCTGATAAGAAGAAAGAAAAAGCAATAAAAAAAGGTGATAAAATGGAAATGAAAGATGAAAAAGGAAAGTAAATAAATAGTATGTACCACTTATAGCATCCCCTTGAAAGAGGGGGTGTTTGTTTTTAAATGCATGTATTGTACATTTCTATTCAAGCAGACTGTTTTAAAATTATGTGCAATTAATTATTTTTATAACTTTGCTTCATTCACTTAAAAGAAATTAATGAAAAACTACCTCATAATTATACTATTATTCCTTGGATTGCTTGCCGGTAACGCTATTTCTGCCCAGGATTTTCATGGCTACAGGGCTTCCAAGAAAAACTGGAAAATGCATAAAAAAGAAGGCAAAATAGGCCGGAAAATGTTTCGTGACCGTCCACGCCAGGCAGCCAGGAAGAAATATAAAGCAACCAAGAAAGAGTATAAGAGAGAAGAGAAGGATGCTATGCACAAATAAAAATTTCTATACCAATTTAAAGAGGTTGTCTCAAAAGACCGGGATAGCCTCTTTATTAGTTTTAGCATATTTATAGTAGCTATATCTTCTGACTACTTAAATTAAATTAAAATATGAAAAAGATTACTCTTATTTTTTTACTTGCGTTATCTTTTCAATATTGTTCTGCACAATCAGCAAATGATAACCAGGGTAAAGAATTATTTGACCACTACATTGGTGTTCAAATAAACGGCCTTATCAGGCAGGTGCTGAATTTTAATAATAGTTCCGCGACAACCAGTGGTAATCCTTACCTTTTAACCTATGATATGATTAGCAAAAAGTCCGGTTGGGGTTTCAGAGTGGGAATCGGATATAGTTCAAGTAAAAATTTCGGCACTTCGGTGAATAATGAGAATACTGGAAATAATAACGATCTGCAGGCGCGTATTGGCGTTGAAAAGATTTTCAAGTTGTCTAAAAAATGGAATGCCGGGGCAGGTATTGATTTAGTGTATAATTATTTCAATAACAATTCAACGAATAATCAATATTACCATTATGACACCTCTATAACTTCAACAAAAACCTTGGTTTCCTCTTATGGAGGAGGCACGTTTGGAATACTTACATACTCCATTACTAATAAAATATTGGTTGGAACAGAATGCAGTTTCTATTATGTAACAGGAAATAAAAATGCAATAGCAGACAACACGACAACAAATCAAGGGATGTCGCCAATAATTTCAGAAACAAAACAAAATTCAGGTATATCGCAGGCAGGTATAAATTTACCAATCGTATTTTATTTGTCTGTAAAATTCTAAGAGGGCCTTATTTTTATCAACCGTGCTATTATAGGCGTTAAATTATAAATTACCGGATTGTAGAATTACATTTGTTCCTGCCTTTTTAAAACAGGGATAAAATGAAAAAGATATTTTTACTTTTTGCTGCGGTAATAACGCTGCAAAGTGCAAGGGCCGATGAAGGTATGTGGATACCTTCTCTTATTGGGAAAAATTACGAGGAAATGCTGCGGCTTGGGCTGAGGCTGTCAAAAGATGACCTCTATAGTATAAACCATAGCAGCCTTAAGGACGCTATCCTTCAGTTTGGCGGCGGATGCACCGCAGAGATGATTTCCAACGAAGGATTGCTGCTTACCAACCACCATTGCGGTTATGATGCGATAGCTACTCTGAGCACTGTGGACAGGAACCTGCTGGACAATGGTTTCTGGGCGCACAATAAGAGTGAAGAACTTCCGGCACAGGGTGTAACTGCCCTCTTTCTGCAAAGGATTGATGATATTACTGACCAGGTAAATGAAGCTGTAGGTAAGTCCACCGGTGAGGAGTACACTAAAAAATATGAAGCGCTGAAGAAAGAGATTGAAGAGAAAGAAAGCCAGAAAGGCAAGTATGTTGCCAATGTAAAAGATTATTTCAACGGCAACCAGTTTTTTCTGCTGATCTACAAAAAATACACCGATGTAAGGCTGGTAGGCAATCCTCCCAAATCGCTCGGCAAGTTTGGAGGAGATACGGACAACTGGATGTGGCCCCGCCATACATCTGATTTCTCCATGTTCCGCGTTTATGCCGATGAGAATAACCAGCCTAAACCATATAATGCTTCAAATGTACCCTACCATCCAAAAAAATTCCTGCCCGTATCTATTAAGGGTGAGCGCGAAGGCGACTATGCCATGATCTTTGGCTATCCCGGCCGTACTAACCGCTATGAAGTTTCTTACGGGGTTGACCTCGCTGTTAATGTAGTAAATCCTTCTATCGTGGCCTGCCGCGATCTCCGCCTGTCCATTATGCGCCGCCATATGGATATGAATAAGGGTACCTATTTAAAACTAACTTCTCTTTATTCACGTATCGCTAATTACTGGAAATATTTCATAGGGCAAACAGAACAATTGAAACGCCTCGATGTGGTGGACCAAAAGATGAAGAGCGAAGACAAGTTCTCACAATGGGAACGTGAAAATAATATGGACGCAAACCTGCTTGGCAAATTTGCCAGTATCTATACCGATTATAAACCTTATGCAAAACATTCAGTTTATTATTCAGAATGTTTCCGGGCATCGGCAATAGCACGTTTAGGATCTGCTATGAAGCCACTCTATGATGCTTATGAAAGACATGCAAATGAAAAAGGCAGGAAGACAGAAATAAGCAAGGATACGGTTGATAAATACATAACTATGGCCCGAAATGCTTACAGGGCAAATATGAAGGAGTTTGACCTTTCAACTGAAAAAGAAATGCTTGCTGAAATGACCCGCCTTTATTATGAAAATGTCCCCACAGGCCAGCTACCTGATATTTACGCTAAGGTGATTAATAATAAGGAAAACCAGGTAAAATGTAAGGGTAAGGGCGATTGCTGCTATCATGGTACATCTTACCATGAGTATTCAGACTATGTATTTGCACATACATACCTGGCGGATAGTAACCAATTCAATGCATTTTGTAAGGCCCCGTCTTTCGCAAAATTGAAAAAAGACGCTGCGGTTACTTATGCCATGAGCTTTGTAAGTAATTATTCTAAAAACTTCCAGCCAAAAATAGAAGCTTTTACCACCAAAAAAGCAGAACTGAACA
This sequence comes from uncultured Bacteroidota bacterium, assembly GCA_903887005.1. Taxonomy (GTDB): domain Bacteria; phylum Bacteroidota; class Bacteroidia; order Chitinophagales; family Chitinophagaceae; genus Nemorincola. Next base: position 5,741 of record CAISOH010000081.1, read on the forward strand.
GGGAATACCTGAGGCAGATAATGCTGATGAAAAAGAATAAAATGCTTTATCCTGATGCAAACTCAACTATGCGTATTTCATACGGCAGGGTAAGCAGCTATGATCCGCAGGATGGAGTTCATGCCAATTACTTCACTACGCTCGATGGTCTGATGACGAAATACAAACCAGGCAGCGATGAATTCGACGTGCCAAAACAGCTTATAGAATTATACAATGAAAAGGATTATGGTCCTTATGCAGACCATGACGGAACACTCCACACCTGCTTTATTACAGACAATGATATCACTGGCGGAAATTCAGGCAGCCCGGTAATCAATGCTTATGGCGAACTGATTGGCGCGGCATTCGACGGCAACTGGGAAGCAATGAGCGGAGATATTGCATTCGATAAAAAATACAAAAGAACTATAGTTTGCGATATTCGTTATATCCTGTTCCTTATTGATAAAATGGGACATGCTGATAACCTGATTAGGGAAATGGATATCAGAGAATAATGGCTCAATTGCTTAATTGCTCAAGGGCTTGATAGCTTAATTGTTTAATGAAAATGGCGGCGGGATCTCCTGCCGCTTTTTATTTTTGCAAAATAAATTTTGCCTGACTTCTTTTCTCACAAACAGACAAGAGAAAATCAGAGAAATATTTCAACTTATCAGGCATCAGGTATAGAAACTGCAACAAGCCGGTTTTAATTTTTTTAGCGTTTAAATATCCTTAAAGGATATTTCCATTTTTCCGATTGCTGTATAAAATCCGGTTTCTTTCTTTGCCGTTCTGTAATCATAAAAAAGAGCATCTAACCCATTCCAGACAAGGAACCATGATGCCGGTTCCAGAAGGATAGTCAGCACCGAAAACAGGTAGTTTTTATTTCCACTGTAAATGATTAAGGAGATAATGGCCATAATTAATACTCCTGATAATAATAAGGTTATTCCCTTTTTAAAAATCCGTCTTTCTTTCTTTTCAAATATTGCTGATAGCTCACAAAATCGTTCTTGTAAACTTGCTATGATATCTGTTTCTATTTGATCATTCCGGTTCTCCGGTGGCAATAATAAATACAGTTTCTCAAAATGCTCTGTTTTATATTTCAATGAAACTTTCAGCTCATTGACAAAATCTTCCGACAGCCTTCGTTTATGATATTTCCGGGAGTCAAAATCAGAATAAATATCATCGTAATAATCAAGCCAGAGACTAAGTTCCATATAGAATTATACTTTTAACCAACTTCTCCTTTCTAATTCATATGATTTTTATTCTATAAAAAGTATGCCATAAAAAAATTGTTTTTAGAGTGGTAAAGCACCTTTAAGGGGGCTATTTATTGAGGGAAATATAAATTGCTGCATTTTTTTTTACAAGTAAGAAATCACACAAATATCACAAGAATAACTATGACAATTTGATTAAAGCTTTTTAAATAATTTTTGTGACCATTTCCCGATTATCGGCATAGGTTTTTGCCGTTCGTAAATAGCATTAAAGAAACCCATTAACCACAATATGAACCATATAAAATCAAGGGAGATAATAAATGCTTTTGTTGCCACATAAATTAAGCTGTTTACTGCAAATAAAAATATGTACAGCAACAGCGTTTGCCTTAAATGATAAGCCGCAAGGCTGGTTTTAGCATTTTTATACAACGCAAAATAGGCAATTAACCAACCTATAAGCGTTATGTAACATACCACCGCCGCTGTTTTGGGATTATCTGGCGAACCTAAATAAACTTCTTTGTCTGTTGTTCCCGGCATAGATTTTACTATTAATATTTACAATAACAAACCAACACTATTATGGAACATACAAAAGACGAGCCAGAACTGCCGCAAATTCCCAAAACGCCTGAAACAGAACCTGTCTTACCCGAAAAACCCGTAACGCCAGACCAACCTTCAATAATTCCGCCCCAGCCTATACCTGGGAAACCGGTTGAAATTCCAATTAGAAAAAAAGAGATGTAGAGAAATAAATGTGTGCTGTGATCTTTACATTTTATTTTGTTTCAGAATTATACCGGATATACTGTAAAAAAGGTGTCCCTTGTATGGTTAATTGATTTCTGTTTGAAGGGTAATTGAGCAATTACCCTTCCTTTCGATTCCTTAATACACTCCCAGCCTAAGACAGGTAAATACTATACTTTTAACAAAACTACAATAACAATTATCATCCTTACTGCGTTATAGTCAGGCAAATTCCGATCAAAAAGCGTAGGTTTGCGCCGTTAAAAAAAACGATATGCACAACCTCCAGATGGTTGACCTGAAACGTCAATACCACAAAATAAAACCGGAAATAGACGCAGCCATACTTAATGTAGTGGAAAGCACCGCTTTTATTAATGGACCGGATGTTAATCACTTCGCTGCTGAACTGGCGGAATACCTGGGAGTAAAGCATGTGATCCCATGTGCCAATGGGACCGATGCCCTGCAAATATCCCTTATGGCACTGGGCCTGCAGCCTGGCGATGAGGTAATTACCGCATCTTACACCTACATAGCTACCGTAGAGGTTGTAGCGCTGCTGCACCTGAAGCCGGTTTTTGTGGATGTGGATGCAAATACATTTACCATGAATATTGATGCGGTAAGAAAAGCCATAACTCCTAAAACAAAGGCAATAATACCGGTACACCTATACGGGCAATGCGCTGATATGGAACCGTTACTGGCACTTGCTAAGGAACATAATATACCTGTTATAGAAGACAATGCACAGGCTATAGGCGGCACTTATACTTTTTCTGATGGCAGGACGGTGAAAACGGGTAGCATGGGAATAATAGGCTGCACTTCCTTCTTCCCATCCAAAAATCTGGGCGGTTATGGCGATGGCGGCGCAATATTTACCAACGATGACTCGCTGGCGCTTACTTTGAAAATGGTAGCTAACCATGGACAAAACAAGCGGTATTATCATGAGATGGTGGGCTGCAACAGCCGTCTTGACAGCATACAGGCAGCAATACTGCGCATAAAGCTCCGCCACCTGGATGAATACTGTGATGCACGCCGTGCCGCCGCCGACTACTATGATGCTGCATTTAAAAACAATCCGAAGATTATAACCCCATACAGGGCACCTTACAGTAACCATGTATTTCACCAATACACCTTGCAGTTGAAAAATGTGAACCGGGATGAGGTAAACCAAAAGCTTGCTGAAAAGAATATACCGTCCATGATATATTATCCCGTGCCATGCCATAAGCAAAACATGCTTAAAGAGTATGGAACGGCAAATAATTATCTGCCGGTAACAGATATGTTGCAGGACTGTGTTATATCTTTACCGATGCATACGGAGCTAACAGAAGAAGAATTGTCTTACATTACAAAAAATGCCCTAGAAATAATCGGATAAAAATACAGAACATGAATGTTGCAACCACCCCTATAGAAGGGTTATTGATATTAGAGCCAAAAGTACACACAGATGATCGTGGGTATTTCTTTGAAAGTTATAATAAACTTGGTCTTGAGGCCGAAGCCGATTACAAAACAGCATTTGTACAGGATAACCAGGCCCGTTCCGTAAAGAATGTATTGCGTGGGCTTCACTATCAGAACCTGCCTATTCCGCAGGCAAAGCTGATAAGGGTGCTGGAAGGCAGTATCTGGGATATTGCAATGGATATCCGCAAAAACAGCAAGACATACATGCAATGGTATGGCATAGAATTATCAGCAGAAAACAGGCTGCAATTCCTCATCCCTCATGGCTTTGCACACGGCTATGCAGTGTTGACCGATACCGCTGAGGTGTTTTATAAATGCGACAATTATTATAGTAAAATAAATGAAGGAGGTATCTATTTCAATGATCCTGCCCTCGGTATTGACTGGAAGATAAACCTCAAGGATGCAATCATTTCAGACAAAGACCAGAAACAGCCTTTGTTTAAAGATGCGGTGAATTCTTTTTAAATTCAAAAGTCAAAATTCAAAAGTCAAAAAAGCGCACCTGGAAAATAGATAATGTGAAATTGATTTAGATTTCCCTTTTGAATTTTGAATTTTGAATTAGTCCTTCATATTTGTAAACTGTAACGGCAAATCAATATTAGAAGTGCGGCATAGTTGTATCACCTGTTGAAGATCATCTATTTTCTTGGCAGTAACACGGATAATATCATCAAGTATGGCAGCCTGCACTTTGAGTCCGCTATCTTTAATGACCTTCACTATTTTCTTTGCATAGTCTTTATCTATGCCATTCTTTATTGCAATTGTCTTGCGCACATATTTGCCATTGGCTGAAGCTTCTTTGCTCATATCAAAGCTGTTGGCTTCAATGCCCTGACGCATAGACCTGGTAAGCAGTACATCTTCCAGTTGTTTCAGTTTCATATCGCTCTCCACTTCTATGGAAATGGTCATTTCCTTTTTGTTGAGTTCAAAAGATACATGGGTGCCTTTAAAATCCCAACGGTTGTCAATTTCTTTTTTGGCGGTGTTCACAGCATTGTCTAATGTCTGGAGATCTACTTTACTGGCGATATCAAAAGATGGCATGGCTTTATTAAATTAAGAATTCAAAATTAAAAATTCAAAACAAAGCTATAAAAAAATGTATAAGGAACGTTGACAAAATAAAATCCACTAAGTTGGATAGTTCTTTTTCTTTTATGCGAGGCGCAAAATCCGCGAATAGCAAGCCTATTTAAGGACTTTTGCAACGAAGCAGAAATGAAAAGAACAGTCAAATTGGTGGACTTTATTTTGTCATCGTTCCTAAGGAAGATAATTCTGAATTTAATTTGCTAATGATTTCTGCTCATTGTATGAAGCTATTACCTCGCAATAAAGCTTTTCGTACATGGGGATGATGCGCTGCCGCTCAAAACTATGAGCATTTGCTATAGCCTCTTTCTTAAATTGCTGTAATCTTTCTTCATCACTCAAAATATAGATAGCATGTTGCGACATGGATTCAATATCACCCACATCACTCATGAAACCGGTTTTGCCGTCAATGTTTATTTCAGGCAGGCCACCGGCATTCGAAGATATAAGAGGCACACTACAGGCCATACCTTCTAAAGCTGAAAGGCCAAAACTTTCTGTTTCCGATGGTAATAAAAACAGGTCGGCAATGCTCAGTATCTCGCTTATCTGCTCCTGTTTACCAAGGAAACGGATATCATTATAGATACCCAAAGATCTTGCCAGGTCTTCTACATGCTGTCTTTCAGGGCCATCGCCAATCATCAGTAGCTTTGCGGGTATTTCCTTCTTTACCTTATCAAATATTTTTATCACATCCGGCACACGCTTCACACTGCGGAAGTTAGATACATGAACTAAAATCCGTTCCCCATCAGGCGCCAGCATTTGTTTGAAATGGTCTTTATCCGCCTGGTAAAAGCGCTTTATGTCAACGAAATTGGGAATTACGTGTATCTCCTTTTCTATATTAAATGAGCGGAAAGTCTCTTCCCGCAGGCTGTTTGATACCGCTGTTATCGCATCTGATTCATTGATGGAGAAAGTAACCACAGGCGCATATGTGGCATCCCTGCCTACCAGTGTAATATCAGTACCATGAAGTGTAGTAATAAACGGTATGTCCTGACCTGTTTTTTTCAGTATCTGCCGTGCGAAATAAGCCGCAGAAGCATGCGGTATGGCATAATGCAGGTGCAGCAGATCTAACTTCTGGTTCACGATTACATTTACCATGGCGCTAGCCAGTGCGGTTTCGTAAGGGGGGAAATCAAATAAAGGATAGGTTGGCACCTTTACCTCATGAAAATAAATATTTGGGTGAAAGCTTTGTGCAAGCCTTACCGGTTGCTCATAAGTGATAAAATGCACCTCATAGCCTTTATCAGATAGCGCCATGCCAAGTTCTGTGGCCAGAACACCGCTGCCGCCAAACGTAGGATAACAAACAATTCCTATTTTCATGTTACTTATTCAGGATGCAAATATCAGGCTATATCTGCAATTAATAGTAATAGGCTTATTAGTTTAAACAATAAATAAAATAACCGGATGAGTTTTCGTGCTGAAAAAATAAGTAATTATGATTAAAATAACTACAATGGCACAAGCAATAGATAAAGAACTACAGGCATAATTAATTAACCATTAACAGATACAACAGAATGCTTGTTTAGTTTCGCCAAGGCACCCGCTATCCGTTCCATTGCATCCATCAGATTCGTCATAGAAGTTGCAAATGACAACCGGATGCAGCTATCAGTACCAAATGCGCTGCCGCAAACAGTAGCCACATGCGCTTCGTTGAGCAGGTACATACTCATATCATCGTCGTTTTTTATAACATGCCCATCATAGCTCTTGCCGAAAAACGAACTGATATCAGGGAAAGCGTAAAAGGCACCTTCCGGGTTATTAGCCCTTACTCCGGGCATTTTTTTCAAGGCGCCTATCACATATTCGCGGCGTTGTTTGAAGGCGTCCACCATTTTATAGGTAGAAGCCAGGTCGCTCAGCAAAGCCGTTACAGCCGCTTTCTGCGTTATTGAATTCGCTCCGCTCGTATTTTGTCCCTGTAACTTTTCACATGCCTGCACTAACTCTCTGGGACCTGCCATATAGCCCAGCCGCCAGCCGGTCATGGCATATGCTTTCGACATACCATTAATTACCACTACCCTGTCTTTTACCTCGTCAAACTGCGCTATGCTTACATGATGGCCTGCATAGTTAATGTATTCGTAAATCTCATCACTGATGATCATCACCTGCGGATGCCTTTTGAAGACCTCCACCAACCCTGCCAGTTCTTCACGCGAATAAACACTGCCGGTAGGGTTGCATGGCGAGGAGAACATAAACAGCTTGGTCTTAGGGCTCATAGCCTCTTCCAGTTGTTCAGGGGTTAGTTTGAAATCACTATCTATGCTACAGTTAATGTTTACCACCTTACCGCCTGCCAGCAGCACCTGCGAAGTATATGTTACCCAATAAGGCGTAGGGACAATTACTTCGTCTCCAGGGTCCACAATGCACATTACCGCATTATACAGGCTTTGTTTTGCCCCGGTGGATACTATTATTTCGTTGGTAGCGTAATCCAGGTTATTATCTCTTTTCAGTTTTATGCTTATCGCTTCCAGCAGATCGGGAAAACCCGCCACCGGCGGATATTTTGTAAACCCATCATTCATTGCTTTAATGGCCGCGGCGCAGATATGTTCAGGAGTTTTAAAGTCGGGTTCACCAAGACTCAGGTCTATAATGTTAACACCTTTTGCTCTCAATTCGCGACTCATCTTGGCCATCTTTATCGTCTGTGGCTCAGTTATTGCATTCAATCGTTGTGCTAATTGCATTCTTATCTATGATATTGGCTACTACAAATATACACAAGATATTTTTATTGAGTAGCATGGAGGGAATTTCTTCCTTTGAAACACTTCAAGGTACTGTTCTTTTGTGTCCAGAGCGACAGATGAATGGCTTTTGCATAATAAAAATCCAATAATTGTCAATGTTTCCGAATCCATGTAATGGCATGGAGGTACGTAAAGAATGATCATTTATTCACTACATAAATTCAATAATAAATTCAAAAATCATACTGATATTTTTTTCAATACCTTGCTCATGGCATATTTTTAGTATAGAGTAGATTAGTACCTTAAAAGTAAAATCTTTGCACTTTTTGGCAGAATATTTAAGCTGCTTTAGCTAAGTCTGGAACCATAACCATGTTTATGACTTTTTGCGAACAGTTGATTATTTCCTTGCCAAATGTTGTCATATAATATTTA
>CAISOH010000082.1 GCA_903887005.1 uncultured Bacteroidota bacterium
CCAGTAATAACTATCCTATCGTAACAACTTAGTGTACCAGCAATTTTAGCCGCATAGCGGGAGGTCAGAAGTTCCACAAACTAATATTTGTCGGAAAATTACAGATTTTTTCCTTTTTGGTTCTGGCTTGTCTAGGTTAGGTTAATTACAACCTATTCACAAACACACTAAAATATGGATACCAACCGACTTTCAAAAACAATCTCGAACGCATTAAATGAACAAATGACACGGGAAGCACATGCTTCGCAAATCTACTTATCCTATGCCGCATGGGCGGCAAATAGTGGCTTTGATGGTATTGCCAATTTCCTGTTCCGGCATGCACAGGAAGAGCGCAACCACATGATGAAGATCCTGGAATACATACTGGAAAGGGGCGCTAAAGTGAAGATAAAAGCTATACCGGCTCCCGATGGAGACCCTGAAAGTGTAAATAATTGTTTTGAAAAAGTATTTAAATCGGAAGTGGATAATACAACAGAAATTTATAAGCTGGTAAAGCTGAGTTTAGACGAGCAGGATTGGGCTACATGGAATTTCATGCAATGGTTTGTAAAAGAGCAAACAGAAGAAGAGACAATGGCTCTGAAAATGCTAAACAAAATAAAAATTGCCGGTGGTGAAAAAGCAAAAGACGATGCGCTATACACACTCGACAAAGACCTCGCCTCTACTCCTGATGATGCAAGACTGGCAGAGGATGTTACTACTCAAAATCCGTAAATGCCAGACAACCTCCGCCCCCAAAAGGGGAGTTTACTACTCAACTATATTATCAGCTTCTGAGCGTAAAGCCGTCTGCCACGTAAAGCGTTGCTGGCGGCTTTACCTTTGAAGGTCAATAATTTTACCAAAACAAAACCATCATACATTAAATACATATAAAAAGCCGGAATCTTTTTGGCTTCCGGCTTTTAAAAGAAAAATGAATGACAGAATGCATAATACCCGGCGTCAACTTAATTCTGAAGTAATGTTTTGTTTAATTTTTTTCGCACCATCTTTGCTTTCATTCAAAATGGTCAGTATCCGGTGACGGACGTCGTCATTCAATCCACTTACTTCATCTTCCAGCATCTCTCTCAGGTCACTGAGTTCAGCACCTGTTTTCCCGGCAATACGGTAAAATTTCCTTTTCCATTTTTCAGCAGAATCAGCTAAATCATTTCTAAGGTCTTCGCCTTTTTGAGGTGCTAAAAGCAAACCTGCAACAAGCCCGACAAGGGCGCCTGCAATAAATTTTGATGTGCTCATCTTTTTGTGTTTTTAGTTTTAAAATGATTGGTTTGTTATTATAAAATATTACTTACTACCTCCTATCTTAGCCACGAGGAATATTATCAGCGCTATAACTCCAACAACCGCCAATACGCCCACCCATACACCTGCTTTAAAAATATCACCTATTAGCTGGCAACTGCTTAATGTTAATAATAATGCAAATACTATGAATACCGGTAACTTCTTCATGGTTTTAGTTTTTAGTTGGTTATTAATGCACTTATTCTCTGTTCATTAACCATGAAAAAATTCATGCCAACGTTATATATGTCAATTTCGGTATTTCATTTCATTATACCTTTGTAAATCATACCGGAAATTACATAATTGTTATATTGATATTATTCCTTCAGGCATAATATCAATTTAACTTTTACATTCTGTAATTTTAATTACTTTTAATCGGTAAAATGATAGCCTTACAACAACAACAGCAAAAACAACAGGACTTTAATTATAAAGCAGCCTTATGGACCATAGGGGTTCATGCTTTATTGCTGTTACTGTTTTTTCTTATTTATTTTACTATTAATCCCATCCCCCCGCCTCCTCCAGTCAATGAAGGCGGCGGACTTGAAGTGAACTTAGGCAACAGCGACAATGGCAGCGGCAATGATCAACCTATGTCACAGAAAAAGCCTGCTCCATACCAGGCCGCTGTAGTATTCAAGAGTGTGGCAGGCAAAAGCAGCCTGCCTAAAGAAATAATGCGGACCACCGAAGCTGATGCGCCTGTTGTGGACAATACCCGGCACAAAACCACACCTGTACAACCTGCTGAGAACAAGGCTAAACCCCAGCCTCAGCAAAAACAAAAACAAAAATATGCCTATACCGGCGAAACCGGGCCCGGCGGCAACAGCGCCGCTAAAAACGCGCCCGGCACAAGTGAAGGCAACACCACCGGCCCGGGCGACAGGGGCGTACCCGGTGGCACTCCCGGTGCAACCAACTATACCGGCATACCAGGCGATGGAACCGGTGGCATTGGCCATAACCTGAAAGGCAGGGATATCAATCCAAAAAAGTTTGAAGCGGAATTCAGTGAGAGCGGGAAGGTAGTGATACATGTTACTGTGGATAAAAACGGGGCTATCATTGACAAAATGGTAAAGAGTTCTTCAAGTCCCCAACTTACGAAAGTGGCCATGGAAAAAATAAACACAGTTAAGTTCAGCAAAAGCGAAGGGCAGGAGCCTGAACAATCAGGAGATGTTACTTTTTACTTCAAAACCCATCAATAACGCTATGGGTATCCAGACTGATTACAGGCAAACGCTTGATTATTTATATGAACGGTTACCGATGTTCTCCCGGATAGGTAAGGCTGCATTAAAGCCCGACCTTTCAAATACCCTGAAGCTATGCGCCGCACTCGGTAACCCCCATAAAAAATTCAAATCGGTGCATATTGCAGGCACCAATGGCAAGGGCAGCACCAGCCATGCGCTTGCAGCCGTAATGCAGGATGCAGGCTATAAAACAGGTTTATATACTTCTCCGCATCTTATTGATTTCAGGGAGCGGATACGGATAAACGGTGTGCCGGTCAGCAAGGAATGGGTAGTGGATTTTGTGGCGCAGCATAAGGAGCTCATTGAAGAAATAAAACCTTCCTTTTTTGAAATAAATGTAGCTATGGCATTCACCGCGTTCGCGGAAGAAGCAGTTGACATAGCCATCATAGAAACCGGCCTTGGCGGCAGGTTAGATAGTACGAATGTCATCACTCCCCTGCTCTCCATCATTACCAATATCAGTTTCGACCATAATGACTTGCTTGGGAATACCCTGCCCGAAATAGCCGCTGAGAAGGCGGGCATCATAAAACCAAATATCCCGGCTATTATAGGCGAGCAGAATGATGAAACAGAACGGGTATTTTTTGAACATTCCATACACAGGCAGAGTACACTCTATTATGCACAATCGCTTTGGGGCATGGTACGCGTGAAACAGGATGCACGGTATCAATACTTCAAAGCGATAAACAACGCAAAAATGGAAATGTATGACCTCCATACAGACCTGCTTGGAAACTACCAGCAACACAATTTGAAAACCGTGTTGACTGCAGCAGAGGTGTTATCGCATAAAGGTTTCAATTTATCAATACCTGCAACCATTGCCGCACTGGCAAATGTAAAAGGCACAACAGGATTACGTGGCAGGTGGGACTGGATACAGGAAAATCCAACTATCATTTGCGATGTAGCGCACAATCCCGCAGGCCTGAAAGAAGTAATGAAACAATGGCATGAAGTGAAAGCAGATAAGAAACATATTGTTCTTGGTTTTGTGAAAGACAAAGATGTTTCGGAAGCATTATCTGTTTTCCCGGAAGATACTATGTATTATTTTTGTAATGCCGATATCCCAAGGGCCTTACCGGCTGAGGAATTAAAGACGATGGCAATAAAACACGAAATGAACGGCGAGGCTTACAGCAGTGTTTCAGATGCGATCACCTCTGCCGGCAGGACAATGACCGCCAATGATGCATTACTGATAACAGGGAGCTTTTTTATTGTAGGCGAAGCGTTGGATTTTTTGAATGGAATTGGGAATTAGGAATTTGTAATTGGGATTGTTATCTTAAAATCCATATAAAAAAAATGCAAGATCCATAAACAATCAAGTCATTTCAATTATCAAACTTCATATTCACGCTCCAATCCCAATCCCAAATTACCAATTCCAAATTCCAGAGAAAGAGCTACTTCCCCCTTCCCTGGAAAATAACAATAAAGGTGTAGAGTATGATCTTTACATCAAGCGCTAAGGAACAGTTCTCTATATAAAGCAGGTCGTACTTCATACGCGCTATCATTTCTTCAACGTTTTCGGCATACCCAAACTGCACCATACCCCATGAAGTAAGGCCGGGTTTTACTTTATGCAGGTACTTATAGTGGGCGTGTGTATCACTGATGATATCTATATAATGTTTACGTTCAGGACGGGGGCCAACCAATGACATTTCACCCTTTATGATATTAAGAAATTGTGGCAGTTCGTCGATACGCCATTTTCTCATAAACCTGCCCCATGGAGTAATACGGGGGTCCAGCTTACTGGAGAGCGCCGGGCCTGCCTGCTCCGCCTCCATATACATGGAGCGGAACTTATAAATATAAAATGGCCTGCCGAACCTGCCTATTCGTTCCTGTTTATAAAAAACGCTCCCTTTCGATGACAACTTAACCATGAGTGCGGTAAACGCCAGGAAAGGCGATAAAACAACCAAAGCAAGAAATGAGAACAGCATATCTATCAGCCGCTTCCATACTCTTTGCCAGTCGGGCATGAGGTCAGGATGAATATGAATGAGTATAGCGTCATACACATTGCTGGTCTTTACAGAACCCGAAATAATGTCGTAATAATCAGGCAGTACTTTTACTACTACCGGACGATAACACAACCTGGTAACAATGTTTTCAAGTAAGTGGTGCTCGGAAGAGTCCACTGCAACAATCACTTCTTCTATATGATGCTTATCAATGATTTCCTCCAGTTGGGAGAGATGACCAAGCTGCGGTAAATACTTGGTCATGCCATTACTGGCCTCTTTGCTTGAATAAATAAAACCAAAGAAAATATTGCCGAGTACCTTGGGATTGTCCAGCACCTGTTTATAAACATTGATCGCCTGCTGGTTACCCCCGATGATTAAAGTATTGAACCCTACTTTACCGGTTGAAAGGTTCACCTTGATGTGGTACAGAATATACAGGCGGAAGATGAGAGCGAAAAGCGTATGGATCAGCAAATAATGCCCGAATGCATTAATAATATAAGAATAGTCGCCATTATCATTTGAAAAAACGATCACAGATACCATCAGGCATCCGATAATGCAGGAGATAAGGGTCCGGTTAATTTCATTAAGCCTTGATTTCCGGTAAAGATCAAAATAGGTGCCGGACATTATATAGGCGATCAACCAGCCAAACGGAATAATTACCAGGGTATTAATAATATCGCGAAGGTGAAATTTTTGTAAAGTGGAAATGTAATCAACCTTTGTAAGTATATGCTGGCGATACATCCAGAAGGTAAACCAGGCCAATGCCGCAGCTATATAATCAAGCAATACCAATTGCTTTATAGCTTTTCGTTTCATTGGGCTCAGGTGCATCGCTAAAAGGTTACAAGTTGAATGTTATCAATTAATAGCCTGCCATAAGGCTGGCCATCAGGCAGAACAGTTTTTATATAAAAAGTATAAGAGGTGCCCTGGTACTGTCCGTTAAAATCAGCTACACTTAAATAAAATTTCTTCCACTTGCCCAGGGATGGGTTGATACCAGCCAGAAAAAATGGAGTAGATGAAACCACCGAACCTAAATTGGCCTGCAAACCAACATAAAGAGGCACTGAACTATTATAATCAAACTCAATATAAGATGAATTACCCGATGGAATAGCGAAAGTTTGGATCGCGTAATCTATAGAGCTATCTCCCGGAGCAATAAGCTGTACACTTCCTGTACCGCCTGTTCCAAATACCAAAGAATCTTCTTTAACAGTCAGAATATCCCTGGTACCTGATTCCCTCACAAAACCAGTAGCGCCTGTAAAGTCGGATATAAGATGGATCTTTGCATCTGTGTAAAACCCGGTTTGGGGGGTATAATAAATTATCTTTCCGGGTTGTGCCGTAAAACTTGAAGTATCTATACGATAAAACGGATAAACACTTGATAAATTATTTAAACCATCAATAGCTATTCCGGGCGATATTTCCAGTCTGCCTTTTCCGGTAGCAAGGATGGGGATAGTAGCCGGAAGATCAAAAAAACCAATGGTACTATTATTATAATAAACCGAAATACAGGTAATCTGGTGGGTTGCTGTTACTCCCGGCAAATAACTATTGAATTTAAATGAATCAATATGTATATAAGTCGGGACCTGTTCTTTAGGATTTATGATATTACAACTCTGCCATAGCGAACAACAGAAAACCAGTATAACTATTAGTTTTATTCTCGAAAATATATTCAACATATATACCTCTCCCTCGTAATTAACGTAAAATATTGTTAAACATTGTGCAGCTCATTATGCAAACTCATTTTTTTCAGAATTTGATAGGCCACATCCATCGCCTGGTAGCCATCATATACCGAAACACGCACCGGCCGGTCATTAATAATGGCCATAGCAAATTCTGATAGTTCCGTTTTTATCGCATTTAGCTGTGCAATTTCAGGTAATTGTACGGATATGATTCTTTTTTCTCCATTTCCCATTTCAATTGGGAAATCCATCATACCGCTTTTAGCGCCATCCTCTTTAAACCGGATAATTTCTGTTTTTTTCTCTAAGAAATCTATCCCTATATAGGCGTCGCGCTGAAAGAGCCGCAGCTTCCGCATATTCTTTAATGAAATGCGGCTCGAAGTAAGATTGGCGACACAGCCATTGTCAAATTCTATCCGTGCGTTGGCAATATCTGCTGTTTCGCTCAATACGCTTACTCCGCTGGCGGATATACGTTTCACCGGCGATTTTACAAGGCATAATACGATGTCAATATCGTGTATCATCAGGTCAAGGATTACCGATACATCCGTACCCCTCGGATTAAATTGGGCAAGGCGGTGCGCTTCTATGAACATTGGGTGAAGCACTTGCTCCCCCAAAGCTAAAAAAGCCGGATTATACCGCTCCACATGACCTACCTGGCATTTTACATTGGCTTCTTTCACCAGGTTCACTAATTCCAAAGCTTCATCCAGCCTGTGAGCAAGTGGTTTTTCAATAAAAACATGCTTTCCGTTTAAAATGGTTTTTTTTGCAAGTTCATAATGGGAAGTAGTAGTTGAAACAATATCTAAAGCATCAGCGGCAGCTATAAGAAGGTCGATATCAGTATAACGTGGTACCTGGTATTTTGAAATGGCTTCAGCGGCCTTGTCATCATCCGGATCATAAAAACCCACAAGCTCCACCTCCTTTATCTGCTGCCATTGCTGGATATGTATTTTGCCAAGGTGGCCTGCTCCAAAAACTCCAATCTTAAGCATGTATATATTGTAATTAACAAAATGCCTGATGACGATAAAAAATAAAAGTGCAAGATAATAATAATAGTTAAAGGAAAAGCCACAAAAAATATGCCGGATTTATAAAAATGTTTTCCCCTGACAATCATTTGTTTTTATTTACATGATCCCATTCTTCCAACGACACATAATAACCACTTTGATCCGACAATTCAACCAGCAGGGGGTTTAGTCTTATCCTGAAAAAAGCAATGTCGTTTGCAGGGGGCATTTCGTCAATATTATTAATTCTGATCTCCGCAACATAAAATGGATTTTCTTTATCAGGCCGGGTGGTTATTGTGGCTACAACCGTACCAAAACCACCATCACCGGTTTGCATTTTTCGCATTTCCGGTACCGCCCATATTAAACTATATACCTCTATGTCTTCTTTAGGAAGCAGTGGTATTACCTTATCATAATAAGCCTCACGGTTGGTATTATCAAGTCGTTTGACATTAAATAATGGAGAATCAATCCATATAAAAGCCTCCTTATCCTGCCTGCCAAGCCTTATGATAGTAGGTGAAAAATACTTGTTTTTGTAAAAGCCATCCTTCATGCTATCCCTTTGCTCTTTAACTATCGGATTTGATAAGAAAAACCCCTTTTTGTGCTCACGGTTGCTGTCATGCCTGCCCTTGCAGCCACAGACAAGCAAAATAAGCAACAGCCATACATACCGGTTCATCATCATTTTTCGCTATAAAATTATTCCCTCAAAAACCAAAGGTAAGAATCGTAGAGACGCAATGCTTGCGTCTCCATTCGGGAATGTTGGACGCAATGACAATAATGTGTTGTACCGGATGTTCCGAAGGGCATCCGGAACTGCAAACAAAATCCGATTTGCAATCGGCATTCATTGAACCGAAGCCAAATTATTATATTGTGTCCCTGAAAATGGCATAATATGGGATTCGCATATAAAATTACAGACCAGCAAGGTTTATATTTTGTGACATCAACGGTTGTAGAATGGATTGATGTCTTTACAAGAAAGGATTATAAAGACATAGTTATAAACAGCCTGAAACATTGCCAGGAAAAGAAAGGACTACATATATTCGGATGGGTGATCATGAGTAACCACTTGCATATGATCGCATCCTGTAAAGATGGGAATGATTTGAGCCATGTACTTCGGGATTTCAAAAAATATACTTCCACACAAATTGTAAACGCAGTCGAAAATAATCCAAAGGAAAGCAGGAAAAACTGGTTGTTGTGGTTATTTAAAAAGAAGAATGAAATAACCTTTTGGCAACCCGGCAATCACCCTGAAGAGATACGGACCATGGAATTTTTCAAACAAAAACTGAACTATATACACAACAACCCCGTCAGGGCAGGCATAGTGGATAAGGAAGAAGAATATATTTACAGCAGTGCAAGGGATTTTTATAACAGGAAAGGACTTTTAGAGCTTGCATATTTTTAATGGCTACCGGAATAAACATCAGCGACAATACGCTGAATGCCGATTGCAAATCGGATTTCGTTTGCCGTTCCGGATGACCCCTGCGGGAACATCCGGAACAACGGGCGGGCGCAACGGGAAGCTTTTTCGATGAGAAATCTTAAATTACTCTATTACAATAAGTTATTGACCGAAAGAATTTTTGAAAACTTAGCTTTAGACCTGAATTGCAAGAAAATAAAACGCCTATACAAGCAATGCTTGGACATAGGGCACTTGGCTGCTTAAATTATTACCGAACTATTGTTTTATCAATCTTGTTTAAGAAAAAATTATTGTCATAAATTCTTGGATCATTTTCATTTACGGCTCTTCTATATTGTGTGACAGCCGGTTTGCCATCAATATTTAATAGAACAAGTTGGTCTAATACTGCAATGAAATAGTCTAATTCGGCAATAACTTGGTTAGTCGCAAATCCAATAGTTTGTTTGTCTTTTATGTTATCGTAATATCTGAACTTATAACCAAGACTTAATAGTTCCAAAAATCTTGGGTCAACGTATTTAAAGATAACTTCGTAACCAGTGTTATCGAATGCCTGAATTAACTTCGGTATATTATCAAGATGTAGCTTCTTAAAATCTCCATTTAATATCAAAAGCATAGCTTTCAAATACTTTTCAATTGCTAAACTGGAAAGAATAACACCATTGATCGAATAGTTATTTGACAACAAAAATCTACCTGAAATATAATCGTCAAATGCGGATGTTATTAAATCAATAGCTTTTTTATCATTTGTCATATATCCAAATGTACCTTCTTTTCACTAAATTCGTTATTCTGGATCTTTTTATGGCGAAACCAAATCCAAATTATCCGAGTACAAATCCGGGGCAAAAATCTGGGACTGGCAGAGGTAATGTACCAAAGCCGAAAACACCACCACCACCAAAGCCAGCACCGGCACCAAAGAAAGGTAAGTAAATTAAGATAGCCACTCGTCCTCGTTTGCAACGAGGATGCCACGGCAGTGCGTTTGTAACGCAGGTTTACCATACAACATTTACATTCACTAATCCTTTTCTCCCCTCATAATCGCATGCACTGCTGAATAAATAGTCAGCCGCATTTTCAACAATCATTTGCCTTACCGGATTGTGATGTGTATAATTGACTCTTTGCCTGAACCGTTCGCTACTTCCTTCTACGTAAACAGGATGCCCTCCATCCTGCCATAATTTATAGTTTTCCGCTCTACCGGTATTTTTAGCGGCATATTCAAATTTATGCAACAACCATTCGCGCCTGCTTTCACCAATATCCTGTATGGCAGCGACAATTTTCTTAGATGTAAATTTTTTAAAATCGCGCATAAAGTCGGATAGCTTGAATGGTGGATTAGTCCGTGCTACCAGGTGCATGTGATTACTCATTAATACCCAGGCAAAACATTCCAATCCTCTTTCCTTAATGGCAAAATTCAGGGAATCAACAATGATCAATTTGTAATCTTTGCGTGTAAAAACATCCACCCATTCTGTAACTGTAAAAGTGAGGAAGTGAGTGGCATTCTGGTCTTCGATGATATATCTGTCTGCCGACATGTTTCAAAAATAATATTTTTTTTGTGCGTTACAAACGCACTGCCGTGGCATCCTCGTTATAAACGAGGACGAGTGGTTATCTTCGATGATATATCTGTCTGCTGAAATGTTTCAAAAATAATATTTTTTTTGTGCGTTACAAACGCACTGCCGTGGCATCCTCGTTATAAACGAGGACGAGTGGTTATCTTCGATGATATATCTGTCTGCTGAAATGTTTC
>CAISOH010000083.1 GCA_903887005.1 uncultured Bacteroidota bacterium
AGACGCGATGTTCGCGTCTCCGGGATTGGGGGATGGGTATTATGGATATTATTATACAGATGTCCGATACAGAGACATCGGATACAGAGGCGCATTTTGTGTACAGAGACGCGAGCATCGCGTCTCTACGGAATGTAAATGCGTCCGGGTTTGTTGATTGTGATTTATAAATATTTACCATTTGTAGAGACGCGATGCTCGCGTCTCAGGGGATTGAGGGATGGGCATTATGGATATAATATTATACAGAGGTCCGATACAGAGACATCCGATACAGAGGCGCATTTTGTGTACAGAGACGCGAGCACACAGAGACGCGAGCATCGCGTCTCTACGGAATGTAAATGCGTCCGGGTTTGTTTATTGTGATTTATAAATATTTACCATTTGTAGAGACGCGATGTTCGCGTCTCCGGGATTGGGGGATGGGTATTATGGATATTATTATACAGATGTCCGATACAGAGACATCGGATACAGAGGCGCATTTTGTGTACAGAGACGCGAGCATCGCGTCTCTACAGACAGATTGATGGTGGTTTGCGAATGAGTATATTTTCATTTTTTGTTATTTAAAAGCCAAAATGCAGATAAATTCGGCTTAATATGTTTTTGAAAACCGGAAAAACGGGGCCAAAAACGGACTTGGGGTCGGGTCAGGCAACTTGTAACGTATATTTTACTTAATATCAAATAGTTATCTCGAAAAAAAGATCTATGATATACACATAGGTGTATATGATAACGCACTTTTCGCATTATCATAAAAAGCTAATTTGCCAAATTGAAAAATACGTTTCACCTTTGTACCGCAAAACAACGATATCCCTATCATGACAGACAAATTCAGGAAAATTGACAGGCAATATGTGCTCTCCGACAGCTCCGTAAATGAATATGGTTTCCGCCTTCTTACCTCCGGTTACCAATTAGAAACTTTCCAAAAAAATCCGATTGGATATTATATGCACCGCCGGGAAGACGGTATAGTATTGAAGTGGGAAGACCTGCGGATAGAAGATGATAAAGTACTGGGCACTCCGGTGATCAACCTTTCGAACGGTCGGGGCGGGCAAACATGTGATGAAGCTGAAAACGGCTTTCTGAATGCCGCATCAGTAGGCCACATAGTAATAATGGAATACAGTACTGACGCAGACCTTATGCTGCCGGGACAAACGGGGCCAACTATTACCAGGTGGTATAACAAAGAATGCAGCCTGGTGGACATACCCGGAAACTGCAATGCGCTTACCAGGCTTTATGACGCACAGGAAAATGAAATAAACCTTATGGACCTGAACATTGCCGCCCCGGCAATAAAGACTTTACATCAAAATACATTAAAGGAATTGCAGGACACATTACAATTATCGGACGAAACAGATGAAAAAACACTGATACAAGCCGTTCAGGGCCTGGCTATAAAAGCCAACGTTACAGAATCAGAAAACAAAATACTGCTCACTGATAAGCATTCACTGCAACAACAAATTGATGAATTAAAAAATGCACACAACAGATTTGAAATCACCACATCGTTGGATCGGGCACTTGAAGACAAAAAAATCACTGTTGAATTAAGAGACAAACTGGCAAATGATTATGCCGCCAACCCGGAAGGATTGAAAGCATTGCTTGCCGCTATGCCCGCCTACCGCTCCATTATGGAGCATTTAAAAAGCAAACAGCAGGATAAAACTGAAGCACAATGGCAATGGGATGACTATGAAAAGAACGACCCTGCCGGGAAAAAACTAAAAGAACTGAAAGCCAATGACCCTGTGAAATATAAGGAGTTGTTTGAAAAGAAGTTTCAGAGTTAAGTTAAAAGTCAAATCCAAAAAGTGTGTAATCTGCACACATAGACGTTTTTCAAAGCTTTATTACGCCCGTTCAGGCTATCCGGCCCTCACTTTTTTTGATGGGCGCTGCCCACCGCTATCATATTTCGCTTTTATCAGGACTGATCGACTTTCCTTTAATCATATAGCCAGACAGAGGCTTTACCTAGCTGCATCCAACCTGCTGTAATTTCTAATTCAGAATTATTAATAAATCTATCAATCACAAATCAATAATTAACCAATGGCAATCCAAAAAGAGATATGGCAAGACCACATCGAAGGCAATCTATTCAAGAACAATGAGTTCTTTTTTAGCATGTATAAAACACACTATTTTATTGATTGTCAATAAGTTAAATTTTATAATTGTTGCCCTAATTTGTAAAATAGACTCAAATGTTGCCCTAAAGTTGCCCTATCTTCGGGCATAAACAACTAATGGATTATGAAAAACGGGAATTATATTGACTGTTTAAGACAGAATAAAGACGAAAAAGAAGGAACACTTTATTTGCGTTCAAAAGGTAGGGATAATAAGAAAAAGAAATCACTGAAAATTAAAGTTGGCTATGAACAATTCAAAAAGTATTGGAATGAGAAAGCTCAGTGTTTTAAAAGCGGTATGACAGATTACAAATCGCTTAATGATGAAATTGAAAAAGCATATCTACAACTTGAAAAATTTGATGGTTTAATATCAAATATTCCTAACCTAGACAAGCCAGAACCAAAAAGGAAAAAATCTGTAATTTTCCGACAAATATTAGTTTGTGGAACTTCTGACCTCCCGCTATGCGGCTAAAATTGCTGGTACACTAAGTTGTTACGATAGGATAGTTATTACTGG
>CAISOH010000084.1 GCA_903887005.1 uncultured Bacteroidota bacterium
ACTATCCTATCGTAACAACTTAGTGTACCAGCAATTTTAGCCGCATAGCGGGAGGTCAGAAGTTCCACAAACTAATATTTGTCGGAAAATTACAGATTTTTTCCTTTTTGGTTCTGGCTTGTCCAGGTTGGGATATAAGATATAACTATGAAAAGGGTATTACTCATACTTTTATTCCAACCGTTTATTTCTTCTATAGCCATGGGGCAAATGCTTGTTTATACAGTTGCTGGCTTTTATCCATACCACGCTGCACCATTAGGAGATGGCGGACCAGCTACGTCAGCAAGTTTATCAAGTACAGAAGGGATATGGATGGATGGTAATCGTAATCTTTACATTAGTGATATGGGACATTCCCTTATTAGGAAAGTTAACACGACTAATGGTATAATTACAACTATTGCTGGTAATGGAACGAGTGGGTATTCCGGAGATGGGGGACCGGCAATAGATGCAAAAATTTCACGTCCGTATGGATTATGTTCTGATAATACAGGAAATGTATATTTTGCAGATTTGAACAATAATGTTGTAAGAAAGGTGAATGTCTTAACTGGTGTCATATCCACAATAGCGGGAGGTGGAATTTCTTTAAGTGACGGTGTTCTAGCAACAAATGCTCAGATTAATACTCCACAAAATGTGTATGTGGATAGCATTGGTAATATTTATTATACTGAAATCGGAAGAATAAGAAAAGTAAATGTAATAACTGGTATTATATCCACAATTACCGGGAATGGAACCGCTGGTTTATCTGGTGATGGGGGACCTGCAGTTAATGCTCAAGTTAGTAGTGGGGTAGCTGGTATGATATTCGATCCTGAAGGAAATTTTTATTTTGCAGATAGAACTAATAGTAGAATACGCAAAATAAATGCGGCAACAGGTATTATAACAAGCATTGTTGGCACATCAGTTGGTTATTCAGGCGATAACGGACCTGCAACCAATGCTCAGATTGCTGGCCCCATTGGCCTTGGCATGGATACTTTGGGGAATTTAATAATAGCAGATAATGGCGATAATTTTATTCGCAAAGTAAACTTAACAACAGGAATCATAACAACCATTGCAGGTGTGGGGAAAGGTGCAACCGGAAGTTTTGCAGAGGGAATTCCGCCATTAAGCGCAGAAATTCATCCGGAGTTTCTTTATCTCGATAAAAAATCAGGCACAATTTATTATTCAAATTGGAGTGCACAAATTCATAAAATTGTCAATTACGATGCTGCAAAGTCATACGGCACGTATATTCCACAAACAACATTTAGGTAAACCAAGTTCCCCGGCTAATTGATGAAGCACTTTGATATCAAGATGACGCTTAACGGAACTAACTACCACCTTTTCCAGATCGATTTTGATAACCGGTTGCCCTCTTTCTTCTTTTCCCACATATTCCAGAACCCTTTGCTTAACCTTTCCATCTTCACGGTAAGATTCAACTTTTGCTAAATATATAGCGTCTCCTTTCTTGATTTTACGAATGAATGCCATG
>CAISOH010000085.1 GCA_903887005.1 uncultured Bacteroidota bacterium
CCTGTCTATTATTGAAACTGCACAAAAATTAGGCATCTCTGCTTACCATTACATCCGCGACCGCGTTACTCAACAATATAATATGACATCATTGGCTGACATCATTATTGGCAGAATTACCCCGACTCTTTAAGCGGTTACTTCATAATTTACTAACTAATTGATTTTCAATATAAAACTGCGCAATAATGACAAAATAAAAAAAATCAAACTAGAATTGCGCAATCCTTAAAATTTAGATTATTTCGTTATGCATTAAAGCAATAAAAGAAATTGGAAAAAATCAGTTCAATCTTTAAATCCTGATAATCCGCGGTTCAGACAAAAAAGGCCATTGTACAGAAAACGTACAGTTATTTCCGGTCACAATTCAAACAATTAATTGAAAATCAATAGAATAAAACTAAAAGAGAGGAAAATAAAAAAACGCTTAAAAAGTGTACAGTTTCAAATTTATGATAATATTGGAGTTCACCATTTCACATTTTTCACATTAAAACACTACCCCCTGCCCTCGTGAGTTAACAATTTGCTGCGCACAAGCTCTTTGAAAATGACAGGAAACTTTGTGAGGTACGTAACACACTCCCCTCCTTTTTTCAACTTACCATTACCCAAAACTAAAATGTGGATAAGTTTAACTGATGTATCTCAAAAGCGGTTATCATTCCATGTAACTGTTTCATTCCACGCCATAGATTTTTAATTCCTGGAGGCCCATCATTTCTTCTTCCAATAAAACCACCCAGTTTTGCTAAAATTGTTACTGCCAGTTTTAAAGTTGGAGGTTTTTTACTGAATATTCTCCTTTTATAATGAACCATTGCTAATATCAACCATTCCATTTTTGTAAAATATTCGCTGCAAGACTGGTCTGGTGCGATTCTGGACTGATATAATATTTGCATTAGTTTAAAAGCACAAAGACAATATGTTAAAGTGGCTTTGTGTAAAGCATCTGCATCTCTAAGCTGCAATTCTTCAAGGTTACACCCGCTTTTCAAAATATAATGAAATCGTTCAATGCGCCACCTGTAAGTATAATATTTTACCAATTCAAGAACCTGCTCTTTATCTTTTGCAGGGATGCTGCTGATTAAACGCCATTCTAATGGCTTATCAGTTTTAGGGTTACTTTCTGTAACTATAATACCATATAATAATATAGCAGACAGATGTGGTTTTTTTTTTAGGAGGAGCTAAAATTACCATACCTGATCTTACAGTCATAGGTATGGTTTCAAGCAGGCCAGAAACAGGATTTTCTATTTCTATATCAAAATGAGCAATAACCTGCTCGGCTTCAATTTCTTCCCATATAGTATTGCCTAAAAGAGTTTTACGTTCATGGGTAGCCCGTATTAATATTTCGGAGTTGACGGCTCTGGGCATAATGAAAAGCTCATAAATATCAGCTTCTCTATCTGCGATGTGTATAATACATTTGGTATCTTTTAAAAGCTGTTCGCTTGCCTCAATGCCTTCCAGCCATTTATAGCTTTCTTTTTGCTCAATATCAAGGTCTGCCCGTATTTGCGTTTTCCCAAGTGTCTTTTTATCTCTGGCCCATATTTTCTGATGTAATAATCCTATTGGGCATCCCTGGTTATCTATTCCCATTGTACTATGTACCATATAACCATTACCTCTCCCATGATCCAAATAGCCTAACCCTTCAGCTGAAGAACTAAAATGGACATTGGTAGTGTCTTGTACAGATAATACAATATCATGTGATTGACAACGTTCCCCAGTAGCTTTAGTAATAGATAGATTGATAGCTGTAGCAGAAACACGCTTATTGCTAAAGAAACGGTACGTTCCTTTTATATCAGCCCAATTACCACCTGCTTGAGGAATACTGGAATCTGGATTATTCACTAATTGGCATACAATACTGCGGAAACGGGTATTACGGCCTTCATGACCTAAGTCCAAATGCTTTAATTCTAAGACTAAATCAACTTCCATCATGCAAGTTATCCACATTGATCTCTAAAAAAAAGTTTTGGGTAATGGTAAGTTGAAAAAAGGAGGGGATGCTGGATGAGGCGAATGCCGAATACAGCTGGGGTGGTTTTTCTCGTGCAGGACAGAGACTCTTGTTTTTTGTTATTTTTCAACAAATTGATTACCACATATTTACAATACATGTCATTGGCAG
>CAISOH010000086.1 GCA_903887005.1 uncultured Bacteroidota bacterium
GTTTATTATTCTTGTGATTTATTGCTTCTCTATCATACTCATCTCTTGCCAATGCTTCTCGTAATACCTCTATTAAGGGGCCATTTCCAGAAAAATATGCAGTGCTTGATTTATTAGCTTCAATAAATTCTTCTCTATGAATAATATTTAAACCTACAAGTGTTTTTCCTGCTCCGGGTACACCAGTTACAAAACAAATTATTTTCTTGCCACTTCTTTTAGCCTCGTCTATGACATCAAGAACATACTCGGTCGTTAATGATAAATTTGCAGCACCATAATTCGCTATTGCTTCAACCTTTTGTCCTGCAAATAGTGCTTGCGCCGCTTGTATAATTGTAGGTGTAGGGCTGTAAACACTATTTTCCCATTCTATTGGGTTAATACTTTGGTCTGCATCGTTATGATTCAGGTAATAATTTGAAAGAATTTCATCACCTAGATTTTTATCGTTTACTTTAAGTGTTTGGCGTACTAAATTAGTATTGTCTTTGAAGTTTATTGAAATACTTGGCCCAAATGGTGCTAACAAAATTGGAATAATTGTTTTGCCTCTACTCTTTAAATGAAAGTCTTTTAAATCGAGTGCATAATCTTCCACTTGTCTTTTATCCGCTAATTCAAATAATTTTCTATCATGCTTAAATTCAATAATGAAAATTAAGTCATTAGCTAGGATGACAACATCAATTCTTGTTAAAAGTCTTGGTATTTCATATTCTAGTAGAATCGTCCAATTACCTGCATCTTCATTTTTGGAGCAAATACTTGTTAAATGTGCTTTTAAAATTGCTATCGAACTTTCCCATGAATCAAACTGGATAGTCCAAATCTGAGCGTGTTGAGTACTTCCTGTATCTAGTTTTCCTTTTATAGAATCAGTGCTTTCTAACAAGAAATTTTTTACTTTATTGCTATAATATGCCTGGCTCATTTCTTAAATTCTTTAGAGTTAAAGAATTCAGAGTATGAAACCCCCAAACCAATAATGATTCTTTCTAAAACTTCAACAGAGATATTACGACGACCATTTTCGACATCAGTCATGTAAGTACGATCTACATTGGCTTTATTAGCTAAAGCTTCTTGAGATAATTCAAGCTTTTTTCTCAGATCTTTTATTCTCTGGCCAACTTTTAGCTTTATATCCATGCCATCACAAGGTAGATGCATGTGGCATTTAAGTCAACGGACTTTAAGTGTCATTTAGTAATTTTGGGTATGAACATCAAATTTCATTACTTATATCGCGACGGGGCGAATTATAAACAATACCATTCAGAGGTTTTTTCAAATAGAGAAGGATTCTCAATCGAAGCTATAGAGAACACCATTAAATTTGCTCTGATAGAAGGGAATTGGTTTTATGCTGATAAATGGAAATTAACGGATCTACATTTGTATAAATGGGATGATGAAATCGATCATAGTTGGCATAAATATGATTGTATTGAAATAACTCAGGAAAATGTAACAAAAGGGGATATTTCTGACTTTATCTCTCTAATCCAAATAGGCTGTGAGAACATACACTAAAACAGGCCAACTTAATCCTATAATCTTATTCAAACCCCTCACTAAAAAACTCCTCAAAAGTCATATCGAACGCCTGCAAGACTCTAATAAAAGTAGAAAGCCGAAGGTCTTCGCCCCTTTCGTAGCGGCTGTATTGCGCCCTGTTAATATTATTTTCGTAGGCAAAAGTTTCATGGCTTGTATGGCCTCTCTTAGTCCGCAATTCTTTCATGCGATTACCAACTTTCTTCAAAATATCTTCCGGTTTTTGATCCTTGAAGTCGCTTTTTTCTTTTTTTTCCTTTGCACCCACTCGACCTTTGCCCAA
>CAISOH010000087.1 GCA_903887005.1 uncultured Bacteroidota bacterium
ATATAAAGACAATAAGGTCTTTTATCTCAGCGGGCCACAGGTTTAAATGGTTAAATAGTTAAAAAGCCCGGACAGCACGCACGTAGCTCCCGTAGCCCTTGAGGTTGTAGTTCTGGGTGCCACTGAAGAAATACAGGTACATCATTTCCCTCCAGTTCTGTTCTACTGATTCATCATGTAAAGTATCCATACTTCGCCGCAAGTCCATCAGCGTTTGAAACATGGAGATAGTGTCATTCTTTTCGAAATAAAGACGTGCAAGTTTTATTTTAGTCTTTTGCGCGTCCGCATTTTCATAACGTGGCTGCACATTAATTGAAATACTCATTTTCATTAATGCCTCCGCTACATCATAATAATGCTTATTAAAATAAATACCCGCCATATTACCGTAAATAACACCTTTGGCTTTTTTAGCCATATACGGCTCACCAAAATCTTTGCTGTGTTTGTCTATATACGATATCGCTGCCTCATAATAATACAGGGAACTGTCTGGCAGGTTGATTTTGGTATAACACAAAGCTATATTGCTTAACAATTCCTGGATCACGTAAATAGGGCGGATTGTCACGTTGCAGGTAGCCGCTTCACGAAATGCCAATTCAAATTGCCTGGCGGCTTCATTGTATTTTGTTTGTTTATAAAGCGCCATACCTAGGCAATAGCTATATTCATTCAACGCGCATTCATCAGAGGTTTTTTGTGCTGCCAGCTTACCTTTAAAATAGTAATTATAAGCCTGTGCATAGTTGCGGGTTGCTTATAATGCATCGGCTTTTGCAAAAAGTGAATGAACATATTCTCCCGGATATTTCTGTTCCAGCTTATTTTGTACCAGTATATTCAAAGCACTATCAGCATATGCTGCGCTTTTATCCAAAGAGCCTTCTTTATTATAAAGCAAAGACAGGTTTGTATATTTTAAATACATACCGTATGGGCTAACCGTCGTATGCAGTGCATACATGGAATCAGAAAAATGCAAGGCTTCATTTTTTCTGCCATCACCATATATTCTGCGGGCGGTATCCCAAATATCATGGTATGCTTTATCCTCGGCAGGGTAGGTTGCTTTACCCGGATGAGCAAAATAAATTAATAAGCCTATACATACCAATGCTATAGGCAACACTATTTTCCAAATAGATTTCAGGTGAGGTTTCAATGGATAGATTTATGTCGTAAAATTGCACATTTGTTGTAAATCAATAAATATTTGTGTCTGAACGATAAAAAAAATTGCATAAAATACTTCTTAACCGCATGACTTCATTTTGTTGTTTATGTTGTTCATTGCAATTAATGCCGGCTGTGAAAAAAGAATAATAGAATTATATAGATATTCTATTAAAGGAAAGGCGCTATTTTTGCGCTTTTTAGAACACCGGAGTCTTTCATGATCCCATCCAGATTCTTTCCCGGGGGTATTTGCTATTTTTTTTCTGAAGAGAAGAAGGATAAAAGTATTTTATCAGAAAACGAATGGATGATTGTTCAAAAATATGGTACAAAGCGGTTAGCTGATTTTTGTACAGGCCGGTATTGTATGCGAAAATGTACTGAACAACTCGGCTTTTCAGGGGATATTCTCATTGGCGACCGGGGAATGCCTCTTTTGCCCAATCATATTACAGCATCACTCAGCCATTCTAAAAATTTATGCGGGGCTATAGCTGGAGACAAAGACCTGTTTTTGTCATTAGGGCTTGATATAGAAACCTGTGGCAGAGTGCATAAAAAAATGTGGTATCTCTTATTCACAAAAAATGAGATTGAATATCTGAACTCCCTTGATGATGAACAACAGGATTTCATCTCCACAGTTTTCTTTTCGCTTAAAGAAGCTTTCTACAAACTTCAGTATCCGCTTACCGGCATTTTTTTAGATTTTCCTGAAGTAGAAATTGTAATGATCAATAACCGCTTTTATGTAAAGATGCTCCGGCATGTTACCAGCTTATTTGCTGAAGGAAGGCTGATCCAGGGAAGCATATTAAAGTATTATGACCAGGTGATTACATATTGCTCATTGCCGGTAAAAACTAAATTTTTTAATACTGGTTCATAAGCCGCCAATTGAAATAATACCAACAAAATGTACCATTTTCTTTCGCGTCGAATTGACAACTTTTCAGAGTTGTCAATTCTTATTTGCCTAATAATAGCTGATTCTTATCAATTCTCATGCCAAATCGTTAAGAAAATAGCAGAAAATAAAAAATAAATAAATTTTGCGTTTTACTCAATAATCAGAAAATGCACGTTATTTTTAATGCATATTCCACACATTTATGAAATTCAACCTCCGGCATACCATCGTTTTGATAGGTTGCCTTTTTTTATGCGCCTGCAACAGCAAAAGCGATCTCCAGGTGATTTTAAAAAACTTCGAAAGCGAAATAGAACTTCAGCAAAACCTGACATTCTCTTTCAATAAAGATTTATACCCGGATAGCCTGCAGGGTATATGGGACAGTACGGACTATATAGAATTTAGCCCCGGGGTAAAGGGCCTTTTCAAATGGTCTGGCTCTAATACGCTAACCTTCTCCCCTGCCGAAGGTTTCCTGCCGGGCACTGAATACACTGCTAATCTGACGCGCCAGTTACTGAAGTACAGCAAAAAAAAATACTCAGTAAACAGTGAAGCCATTCACTTTCATACCGCGCCGCTTAGGGTAACATCCACACATCTTTCCTGGACAAGGGGTAAAAATGTATCGAACGTAATGGTGCAGTTAGATATGGGTTTTAACTATGAGGTTAACCTGGGCGATGCTGCAAATAAACTGAAGCTGACGAGTGGCGGGAATACAATAAATATAAGCGCTGTAAATGGAGGAAATGGCAAAGTATTGTCGCTGCAATTTATGCCCATAAACGACCGCGATGAAGAAACGCCGTTAAAAATAGACCTCGCCAAAGGTATCCCTGTTACCGGCACTAAGTATATTTCAGATAAAGACACTTCCTTTACTGCCTCCATACCATCCAGGTACAATCTCATTGTCACAAATGTTGCAGCACAGCATACCGGCAATGATGGCATCATCACAGTAAGTACATCCCAGCCGGTAATGGAAAACGGTTTGAAAAGCATGATTTCCATTCAACCGGAAGTGCCATTCGAGGTGACATTGAATGATGCAGGATTTACGATAACCAGCAGCCAGATTTCAGCTTCACAGACTTACGAGCTAATTATTTCGTCAAAACTGGAAGGGGCTTTTGGTGGCAAAATGAAAAGTGATTATTCAGAGAATGTAACCTTTGGAAAACTCAAACCTTCTATAAGCTTCATTAACAGCAAAGGCCTGTACCTGTCCAACGGAGGATACAAAAATCTTGCACTCGATATTGTCAATGTACCTTCTGTTGAAGTGAGTGTAATAAAAGTGTATGAGAATAACCTGGAACAATTCATGCGGAAAGACAAAAGCGAAGATTACCACTATAGTGAAAGCGATAATGAAGGCGGACAATTTGAGTATTATGATACTGAAAACCTGGGTGATACCATTTTTCACAAAAACTATGAAACGAATAAACTGCCCAAACAAAACTCGGCGCACATTTTGCATCTCGATTTCCAGGATAAAATAAAAGGCTATAACGGGATATATGTGATACTCGTAAGATCGAAAGAACAAAACTGGGTACAGCAATCTAAGGTGATTTGCATTTCAGACATCGGGCTTATTGTAAAGGAGGAGAAAGACAATATGTATGTATTTGCCAATTCCATAAAGAATGCAACTGCATTGTCCAATGTAAAAATATCCTTTATCAGCACCAACAACCAGCAGCTTTACACCGTCACAACTGATGGTGATGGTGTAGCAGTATTTAGAAACATCAGCACGCAATCTCCCGGTTTTAAAGTAGGCATGGTAACCGCAAAGATGGATGATGATTACAGTATGGTGTGGCTGCAGAAAACACAGATTGGCACCTCACGTTTCGACGTTGGTGGCCGCCACCCGAATGAAACAGGGCTGAACGCAATGATCTATGTTGAACGTAATCTGTACCGTCCCGGTGAAACCATTCATTTAAGCGCCATTGTACGGGATGCCCAATGGGGTATTCCCGGGGAAATACCTGTAAAAATAAAGCTGACAATGCCCAATGGAAAGGAATTTTCCACAGTGCAGAAAATACTCAATACAGAGGGCTCCTGCGAAACATCATTCGCTATGCCATCTACTGCAATGACCGGTACTTATACCGTCAACGTTTACACAGGAAATGATGTGCTGCTCAATTCTTATGAATTAAGTGTGGAAGAATTTATGCCCGACCGCATGAAAGTGAACCTGACACTAAATAAGGAAGAATATAAAGCCGGCGAAGATGTAAATGCAACAATACAGGCCGATAATTTATTTGGCACACCGGCAGCAGGAAGGAATTATGAATGTGAGCTGAATATAAATAAGACGGCATTCACTTCTGATAAATCCCCCGATTACAACTTTAATATCAGTAACGAATTTCATTTTAGCCCCGACCTGAAAACCGGCAAAACCGACGAGCATGGCGTTGCGACACAAAAGTTCTCATTAACTGAAGACATCACCGGCGCGGGTATGCTGAAGGGGAACATATTTGCCACAGTGTTTGACGAGACCGGCAGGCCGGTTCACCGTTACGCTCATTTTACTATTTATACACAACCGGTATTTATTGGCATAAAGAGAGGCGAGGAATATGTTTCCTCCCGTCAGCCAACACGCATTGACCTGATTGCTTTGGATAAAAATAGTAATGAACAAAACACGGAAGTCCAGGTAGTAGTGATTAGAAAAGAATGGCATACCGTAATTCAGCAAAACGGCAACAACTACAGATATGTTTCCCAAAGTGAGGACAAGGTTGTATCGAAGCAAAAAATGCGCGTGAGCGGGCATAATTCCGGTTATTTTTTTACGCCAGACATAAGCGGGCAATATGAGATAAGGATATTTGTTAATGGCTCCAATAATTATGTTGTCAGGACATTATATGCATATGGCTGGAACGATACACAGTACACCTCATTCGAAGTTAATAATGAAGGCAATGTGGATATAAAACCAGACAAGAATAAATATGCGCAGGGGGATAATATAAACGTTTTGTTTACAACACCATTTGAAGGAAGGATGCTGGTAACTGTGGAACGCGAACATATGATGCAGCACTACTACCTCAATACAAAGAATAAATCCGCATCCCTTACCTTAAAATCTGATGAAGGTTATTTGCCCAATGTATATGTAACAGCAACACTTTTCCGTCCCATGGGAGGAAACGACATGCCGCTGACCGTAGGTCATGGATTCAAATCAATCTCCGTGGAGAACACTAAGAATTCACTACCGGTGAAAATATCAGTAGTTGAAAAATCAAGGTCAAAAACAAAGCAAACCATAAATGTGAAAACCGCTCCCGGAGCATATGTAACCATAGCCGCCGTAGATGAAGGGATACTTCAGGTGAAGAATTTTGAAACCCCGGACCCTTACAAATATTTCTATCAGAAAGTGGCGCTTTCTGTTAACAGCTACGATATTTATCCGTGGCTGCTACCTGAAATTAAATCTACGCTTTCCAGCACCGGTGGCGATGGCGCAGATAAATCTGACATGCGCGTAAACCCGATGTTTGTAAACCGTGTGAAAAATGTTTCGTTCTGGAGCGGCATTGTGCAGGCAGATGGCAGCGGCAATGTAAGATATGACATAGACATACCGCAATTCTCAGGTGATATACGCGTTATGGCGCTTGCATATAAAGGCAAAGCCTTCGGAAATGCGGACCAGCATATGAAAGTCGCAGACCCGATTATCATCAGTACGGCACTTCCACGGTTCCTTAGTCCTAAAGACGAGGTGGTAATGCCTGTATCAATCAGCAATACAACTGCGAAGAATGCAGCCGCAACAATAACAGTTAAAGTTACAGGGCCATTGATTATTACTGGTGAACAAACTCAGACCGTGCAGATACCTGCAAACCGTGAACAGCGGGCGATATTTAAGATTACCGCCCAGCCCGCAATAGGCGCAGGCAATGTTACGGTAACAGTAAGGGCGCTGAATGAAACTTTTGTAAATGAAACTGATATCAGCATCCGGCCACCGGCTTCTTTACAGAAGATTACAGGAAGTGGATTGGCCGAAGAAAATAAAGCTACTCCATTGGATTTAAAGAACAACCTGATACCGGCTTCCGTAACAGGAAAACTAATCATAGGCAAATCTCCGCTTACCCAATTCAGTAAGAACCTTGATGATCTCGTACGCTACCCTTATGGCTGTGTGGAGCAAACGACATCTGCCGCCTTCCCGCAACTATATTATACCGACCTCATAAAGAGCATGACCGGCACAACTGACAATTCATTAAACCCTGCCTATAATGTACAGCAGGCAATTAACAAACTCCAATCTATGCAGCAGGGCGATGGCGGATTATCCTACTGGCCTGGCGGCGGAGAAGAAAGCTGGTGGGGAAGCGTGTATGCCTGCCACTTCCTGATAGAAGCCCGTAAAGCAGGCTATGAGGTCAATGCACATACACTGGAACGGTTGGAGGAGTATATGAAATACAAACTGTACAAAAAAGAAACTATAACCTTCTATTATAACGGCAACCTGGAAAAAAATATCGCACCTAAAGAGGTGCCATATTCACTCTATGTACTGTCCTTGGCGGGTCAATCTCAACAGTCAACCATGAACTACTACAAAGCACACCAGGAACTACTTACACTTGATGGCAAATACCTGCTCGCTGCTGCCTATGCATTATCCGGCCAGCCTACACAATCAAAAGAAGTATTACCTCCGGCATTCAGCGGTGAAATTGCAAAACGCTCCTTTAGCGGCAGCTTCTACTCCTATATACGCGATGAAGCTTTATCGCTCAATGTGCTGATGGATATTGATCCAAACAACAAACAGGTAGGTATTATGGCCCACCTGTTGTCTGAGCAACTTAAAAAAGAACGTTACCTGACCACACAGGAAAATGTGTTCAGTATGCTGGCATTGGGCAAGGTGGCGAGAATGGCAAATAAAACGACATCAACCGCAACCGTAACAGCTAACGGAAAAACCATAGGAACAACACAGGGACAGCCTTTGTCGGTAGATTTAAAGCTGTACTTAAATAACATAATGTCAATAAATGTAAAAGGCAATGGTAGTTTTTATTATTTCTGGGAAACTGATGGCATAACCAGTGACGGCAGCTTCAAAGAAGAAGATAGCTACCTTAAAGTACGCCGTACCTTTTTCGATAGGGAAGGAAGAGAAATTAGCAGTAATTCTTTCCGGCAAAATGATCTGGTAATTGTTCGGATATCCATTGACGCACAGTACAAAGGAGACATTGCCAATGTCGCAATAACCGACATGCTGCCTGCTGGCTTTGAAATTGAGAATACAAGGCTGAGTGAGATGCCCGACATGAAATGGACAAAGGAAAAATACGAGCCTGACTACAGGGATATACGCGATGACAGGATAAACCTGTTTGTATCAGTAAATGAAAACCGAAAGGATTATTACTACATGGTTCGCGCTGTTTCACCGGGAGTGTTTCAGTTAGGCCCCGTAAAGGCCGATGCCATGTACGATGGTAATTACCACTCATACAATGGCGCCGGAGTAGTGAAAATTTCAGATAAATAGTATGAAGCGTATTGGCGTGAAAATAGTTTTTGGAAAACGTATGAAACAGGCTGCTGTCAGAGTTATAGGGGCGATCCTGTTATTCTTCATTTCAGACTGGATTACCCCTGTCAATACGGATCTGCCATTTGCGCCTATAGTAGAGGCTAAGGACGGTACTGTGCTTCATGCATATATGGCCAAAGATCAGCAATGGAGAATAAAAACTAGACTTAACGAGATTACTCCCGAACTTAAAAAGGCAATCATCTTTAAAGAAGACAAGCATTTCTATCATCATTTTGGAATAAACCCGGTGTCAATAGGAAGAGCTTTTATCAATAATATTTTTAGCCTTAAACGTACATCCGGCGCGTCAACAATTACTATGCAGGTGGCAAGGATGCTTTCACCTAAGCCCCGCAGTTATTTGAATAAGTGCATTGAAATGTTCCGGGCGCTGCAATTGGAAGTGCATTACAACAAGGAAGAAATACTACAGTTGTACCTCAATCTTGTCCCTTATGGCTCAAATATACAGGGTGTAAAAGCGGCGTCACTGCTCTATTTCAACAAAACGCCCGACCAACTGTCGCTTGCAGAATTAACTGCACTAAGCATTATTCCTAACCGGCCTAATTCTTTAGTAATGGGAAAAGATAATGCGCTCATCATAAGAGAAAGAAACAAATGGCTGAACCGCTTCGGGCGCGAAAATGTCTTCCCAAAAAGTATTATTAACGATGCATTGCAGGAGCCGCTAACTGCATACCGGCATAATGCTCCAAATTGTGTACCGCAGTTTGCATTGCGCATGAGAAGAAGCTATCCGGGCCAGCTGGAAATACGAAGCGCCCTTGATGAGCAGATGCAAAAAAAAGCGGAAAGTATTGTTGCTAATTATGTAACCCAGCTAAAACTGCACAATATCAATAATGCCTCGGTCCTTATAGTAGATAACAAAACACACAAGGTACTAACTTACATCGGTTCCTCTGACTTCGCAGATACGTTTCATTATGGGCAGGTTGACGGAGTTCGTGCGCTGCGATCTCCCGGAAGCACCTTAAAGCCGCTGCTATATGGACTTTCATTCGACCGTGGTATTATTACCCCAAAAACAATTATTGCAGATGTGCCTATAAATATAAAAGGCTATACCCCTGAAAATTATGACCGTTTGTTCCGTGGAAAAGTAACGGTAGAATATGCATTGAGCAATTCATTGAATATCCCTGCGGTAAAACTATTAGATAAAGAAGGGATAGACAATTTTATCAACAGGCTTTCAGAAAGTGGATTTACTTCTATTTGGCAAATGCGCAAAAAAATAGGCTTATCCGTTATACTCGGCGGATGTGGTGTTCGTCTGGAGGAACTTACAGCTTTATATACTTCTTTCGCCAATGACGGGAGGTACTACCCCTTGCAGTTTACCGTAACTGACAGTACACAGAATGATACAAAAAATAAAACTGCACCAGCAGCAAATAACACGTCCGGTAAAGGTATTGAAATATTATCGCCATCTGCCAATTACATGCTTACGCGCATACTCTCCGAATTACACCGCCCTGACCTTCCGAATGCATATGATGAAGCAAAAGGCATACCGCGGATAGCATGGAAAACAGGAACATCCTACGGCAGGAAAGACGCCTGGAGCATCGGTTACAACAAACGCTATACAATAGGCGTATGGCTTGGTAATTTTTCCGGACAGGGTGTTCCTGAATTAAGTGGTGCCATAACAGCCACTCCCCTGCTTTTTCAATTGTTTAATGCCATTGATCACAATGCCGCAAATGAGTGGCTGAATCCGCCAAATGGCCTTGCATTCCACCTGGTTTGCGCGGAAACAGGAAAAGTGCCAAATGACTTTTGCAATAACGAGGTAATGGATTATTATATCCCCGGAGTATCTGCCAATGAAAAATGCGACCATTATAAAGAAGTATGGTTATCATCAGACGAAAAATATTCTTATTGCACATCCTGCTTACCACCCAATGGCTATAAAACGAAACTGTTGCCAAATACACCAGCAGATCTTGCAGCATGGTATGATGCCTCACATATTGCTTACCAAATGATCCCTGCGCATAACCCTGCATGTACCCGCACGCTCGCCGGACAGCCTCCGGTTATCACATCACTTACAAACGGGATGACTTATTTAGTCATTGATAAAGAACAGCAAAAGCTGCAATTAGCCTGCACATCAGCCAATGATGTACAAAAGGTTTATTGGTACATTAACGATAAATTTTTTGCAGCTACCCATGCCGGACAAAAGATATTTTTCAACGCGACTTCAACAGTATTGAAAATATCCTGTACTGATGACAAAGGAAGAAACACAAATATTGAGATTAAGGTGCAGTTTATTTAGGTTTAAGTAGCAGGATGATTCAGTATGTATAACGTTATTGCAAGCAGCAATGAGTGCGGCAATAAGAGATGTACCCCACCTTTAGGGTTGCTGCTATAGAAATCATATACTGTGAACAATTTTCGATAAAATCCTTTGCGGCCTTAAAAACTCAATACGGAAAACCGCGCCTTTGCGCCTTTGCGAGAGACTTTTTTTCGCCTTACTTTTAGGGTGCAATTATATTATTCCTCAGTTACGCGATAAATAACATTCCTTTCTTTAAGGTATTGCATAATGAAATGGAAACAATTTTCATGCCGGCCAACAAGTTCAGGAGGGAATACGCCTTTTTCTGTAAATAATTTATTCATGAGCAGATGTAAAGAAGCAGCACAGGTATAACCTGTGGTCCTGCTCATGGAAGACGTTTGCGAAACTGTATCATATTTATCAAAAAGATCGTAATTAAAAGTTACAGGACGTTCATTTTGCTTGCCACTCACTTTTATGTTCATAATTGTGAACTCTTCTTCACCTGGTTTTAATTTCCATTGATTTATAAGAATAGCTGAAGAAAACTCAATCGGAGATATTTCTATTCCTTTAAAATTGATCTTAACGGTGTCGAAAAACCCTCCTTTTATCATTGCTTTTATCAGGTCTATATGTCCGGGATAACGCAACGTCTTCTCCTTCATATTGGGAATATGCCCCATTGTAAACAAGATAGACCTGAGTCCGTCTGTATTGAAAGATTCCAGCGTACCTGCCTGCGGAAAATCTATGAGCTCCGGCTCGCTGAGCGCAGGTTTTGTAACGATATACCCGTTCTCCATCAACCGGGCTGGCCGCGTATATTCTTCGATTACGTCAATGGGAGAAAATGGAGCTTTGTATTCAAAAGGTTTTACACGATGCATGGGAAGGCCACCAACCATACATTCAAAAGAAGTAATTTTCATTTTTTCGTTGTGGTAACCTAACACATAATTACTCATGCCCGGTGCTACGCCGCAATCCACTATGGCCGTAACATTATTTTCCTTTGCAAGTTTATCAAGAGTAAGCGCGTCTTCCGGGAAAAAAGATATATCTGCAACATTCTTTTTTGCTTTTATCACAGCTTCCAGTGTTTTATACCCCATAAATCCCGGCACTGCCGTAATCACAAAATCAAAACCGGAAAGCATATTGTCATATTCCGGATAGTTACTGAGGTCTGTTTTAACAGTCTTTATAGCAGGCTCTTTTGAAATCAGCGCAGCCAGCGATTCCACACTTACATCGAAAGAGGTTACATCATATTTCTTACAAAGGTCTATGGCCATAGTCCGGCCCACCATACCTGCGCCTAATATTGCTATCTTCATGTATTAAATTGTTTACAAAATACCAATGAATAAAATTCCGCACAAAGTACAAATTGAAAGCCATAGTATTCTTTTGAAAAGCATTTTGAACGACTATATGTGCATATAAAGAGTGATTTATATTATCTTGGAGGCATAAATAAAAATATCAGAATGAAATTACTGGCTTTTTTACCTGTAGCAGCAATGCTTGCTATTTTGACTTCCTGCGGTAATAGCGGCAAGCCAACCACTTCCAATAACGACACAATGTCCAACTCCAATCCTTTTTTTACGGAAAGTAAACTGCCATTCCAGGCGGCTGATTTTGACCATATAAAAAATGGCGATTTCAAACCTGCTATTGAAGAAGGTATGAAACAGCAGCAGGCTGAAATACTGAAAATAGCCGATAACCCGGATACGCCAACTTTTGAAAACACTTTTGTTGCTATGGAAAAAACTGGCCAGTTGCTGCGGCGTGTAAGCGGCGTGTTTGGATTGGTAACAAGCGCCAATACAAATCCTGAGCTTCAAAAACTACAGGAAGAAGTTGCGCCAAAGCTGGCTGCAAATACTGACGCTATTTATCTCAACACCAAACTGTTTAAGCGTGTTGAAACTATTTATAATCAGCGTGTCCAACTCAAACTGGATCAGGAGTCAACCCGCCTGGTAGAATATTATTACCAGAAGTTTGAACTGGCAGGAGCTAAACTATCAGACGCGGATAAGGATAGCCTGAAAAAACTCAATAAAGAAGAAGCCTCGCTCAGTGCGAAATTCACCAACCAGCTATTGGCCGCTGCTAAAGCAGGCTCATTGATAATAAATGACAAGGCGGAACTGGCAGGCCTGTCGGATGGCGCTATTGAAGCGGCTGCAAGAGACGCAAAAACTGCAAACCAACCCGGCAAATGGTTGATATCCCTGCAAAACACAACACAACAACCTGCACTGCAATCTCTTTCCGTCCGCGCAACGCGTCAGAAACTTTTTGAATCCTCGTGGAACCGCGCAGAGAAAAATGACTCCAACGATACAAGGGCTACAATTTCCCGCATTGCACAGATACGGGCAAAGAAAGCCAGGCTCGTTGGATTCGCGAATTTTGCCACCTGGACGCTGCAGGACCAAATGGCAAAGGCCCCGGAAGCTGTGGAACAATTCTTCAGCAAGCTGGTACCTGCTGCTACTGCAAAAGCCAAAAGCGAAGCCGCGGATATCCAGGCGGTGATAGACCAGCAAAAAGGCGGCTTCCTGCTACAGCCCTGGGATTGGGACTTTTATGCAGAGCAGGTGCGCAAGGCAAAATATGACCTTGATGAAAACCAGATCAAACCTTATTTTGAGTTGAATAATGTATTGCAGAATGGGGTTTTCTATGCGGCGAACCTGCTTTATGGCCTCACTTTTAAGGAACGTAAAGATATCCCGGTTTATCAAAAAGACGTACGTGTATTTGAAGTGTTTGATAAAGACAGCAGTTCCATTGCATTATTTTACTGCGACTATTTCAAACGGGACAACAAAACCGGCGGCGCATGGATGGATAACATGGTTATCCAGTCAAAGCTGTTGGGAACAAAACCCGTTATTTACAACGTATGCAATTTCACCAAGCCTGCTGAGGGACAACCTGCCCTTATCAGCTACAACGATGTTACCACAATGTTCCATGAGTTTGGCCATGGCCTGCATGGTATCTTTGCCAGCCAGCAATACCCCAGCCTGTCCGGAACAAGTACTGCCCGGGACTTCGTTGAATTTCCATCACAGTTCAATGAGCATTGGGCTATTGATCCACAGGTATTCAAACATTATGCTACTCACTACAAAACCGGTGAATTGATGCCACAGGCGCTTGTTGACAAAATAAAGAAAGCGGCTACATTTAACCAGGGTTATGCTTTAACAGAATTACTTGCAGCAGCCGACCTGGATATGCAATGGCACACGCTCACTGCAAACGACCCGCTGCAGGATGTTGACAAATACGAAGCGGAAGCATTACACAAAACACACCTTGACCTGCCACAGGTGCCCACACGCTACCGCTCCAGTTACTTTCTCCATATCTGGAGCAATGGTTATGCAGCTGGCTACTATGCTTATCTATGGACAGAGATGCTGGATGATGACGCTTTCGCATGGTTTCAGGAACACGGGGGTCTTACCCGTGAAAACGGGCAGCGTTTCCGCGATATGATTCTTTCCCGTGGCAACACACTTGACCTGGCAAAGATGTTCAGCGATTTTCGTGGCCACGCGCCAAATATCGAACCAATGTTAGAGAACCGAGGCTTGGTGCCGGAAAAGAAAAAATAAGGCATTTATATATTTTATGAAGGGAGCGACTCGATCAGGGTCGCTCCCTTTTTTTATTTAAATTCAAAAGCGTATCAATAGCTCGGTGTGTGCAGCTACGAGAACGTTCAGTCTCCGATGCTAGTAGCTATTTCTTTCCCAGCACACAAATTGAATTTCATTTTTATCGGAGCATATGTTGGCATTAAAATATCAACTTTGTATTTTTTGTAGTAGTTTTATTATTAAATAGTCTATAATCATCTGCGCTTTATGAGCAAAATAGAATTAAGAGTTACTGATGAAACATTTGCCGGTAAAATTTTGAACGAACTATTTTTATCTATGGATACAGAACTGGTAAACGTTCAGGAAATTATTAAAGCAAGAGTGTATAATGAAGTTGATAAGTATAATAGATTACTTCCTGAATACTACAATGGTTTAGTTCAACCGGCAGAAGCAGAGGTAACTCTCAACGGTTATAAGTTGAAAGAAAAGAGGAAAATCGACCCTGAAAAGCAATTTTATATTGCCTGCGATGCCTTCCTGAAAAATTCATTTTTTATGCTGATTGGCAATACCCAAGCCACTACATTAGAGGAAGAAGTGCTCCTGACAAAAAATTCAACAATAAGCTTTGTAAAATTAACACCATTGGTAGGAGGTTAATATGGGATTATTTGATTTTTTTAAGAAAAAACCTGAAATGGAAAACGAAGCATTGCCTACTGTAGGGAAAGACAATTTTGATCTTTTGATAAACGAAGCCCACAAAGAACACTTTTCTAAATCAAAGTACATCTGGGACTTAAAACCAAATGAAAACAGTGTTTTTATCAATAAGATTTTAACTCTGAATACTAATGAGAAAGTTTGTTTTATTTTGGACTCAATTAAGAAAATTCATCAGTATAATTATGGAAAAAACTCCTATTCGACAGATGATCCTGAATACCAGTTGAGTGTCATCCTACAGTCATTTAAAAGGTACCTTTTGAAAACAAAACTTGAACTTTCTGATGAGCATATTTCATCTATTTATACCAGTTTTATCACTCATAAAAAGTATTATCATCATTCAGGTATTTTTGCATGGCCAATCGGATTATTAATCAATCAGATTGAAAGGCAGGCAAAAGGAAAACCTGTATCGGAGCATTGCCTCGCGCTGATAAAAGAAATGAAAATTAAATTGGCGGAAAATACATACTATTTAAATGAGAAAGAGAAAATAAAACTGGTTGAGAAATTGGATCTGATTGCATTTAATAGTTCAAACACTTCCGGGAAAGTAAAGCCAACGTACTTTATTGCAGAAGACGATTTTGGAAAATTTGCAAATGAGTTCATTAATAATTCACCTGCTGAAGAACAAAATATTTGGTTTAAACTAGTAGCTCTCAGCCATAAAGCATCTGGCACCAAACCTTCCAAAAAATATATTGAAGATGGAACAAAACTGTACAAAGAACTTGGGGATGCTAAATTCAAGAAAATTATTAATTCCTTGATGGAGTTCATTGTCAAATCTAAGGAAAGGGAAATACATGGTGTGAACAATTATAATGGAATTGACTATCCATATACCGCTTATGAATTCATATCCCGAACTAACCTGGATATGATGAAAGGTTTTGTTTGGTTATGTGTTAATTTTTATGATAAGGTTACTTTATTTACTATCGCATCACTTGCGGAAAGAGCTTATAGAAAGATACCGGGTGTAGGCCCGGCGGCTGCCGGTTTGGGTAATGCTTGTCTGTATGTACTTTCCGAAACAAGGGGTCTGGATGGTATAGGGCATCTCTCCAGGTTAAAACTTGGAATTAAACAAAACAATACCCGAAAAACTATTGACGACTATTTATTGGCAGCCGCGAAAAATCTGGGTATAACAATCGCTGAAATTGAAGAGTTGTCTGTAGATGATTTCGATCTTGTTAACAATAAAAAAAATATTGAGTTTGGAGAATATACTGCCTGGCTTGAAATAATTGCAAATGGGAAAACGAATATTTCCTGGTATAAAAAAGATGGGAATATTCAAAAATCGCTTCCAAATGCTGTTAAAGAAAATTATGTTGATAAGCTAAAAAAACTAAAGAGCCTGACTAAACAAATTGAGATAAACATTACTGCTCAAAAAAACAGGATTGACAGAATGTTTA
Organism: uncultured Bacteroidota bacterium; assembly: GCA_903887005.1. GTDB lineage: Bacteria > Bacteroidota > Bacteroidia > Chitinophagales > Chitinophagaceae > Nemorincola. The sequence continues at coordinate 15,863 of CAISOH010000087.1, forward strand.
AAATGGATAGAAAATTGACATGGGATAAATTTGATAAGTCCTATTTCTCACATGGATTAATTTCTTTCCTCGCTAAAAAGCTGATATGGTCATTTACAGAAAATGGCAGAACAATTGAATGTATTTGGATAGACGGTACATGGAGGAATAATAATAATGAAGTGGAACATGTCAATTCTGAAAATACAATTGTGAGATTATGGCATCCGGTAAAAAGTTCTGTTATTGAAATAAAAAAATGGAGAAATTATCTTGAAGAAAAATTAATCCAGCAACCAATAAAACAAGCCTTCCGTGAAATATACCTCTTGACTGACGCCGAAATAAATACAAGAATGTACAGCAATAGAATGGCTGCGCATATTCTGAAACAGCATCAATTCAATTCTTTGGCAAATCTCAGGGGATGGAAATATTCTCTTTTGGGTGCTTTCGATGATGGGAGATTTAATGAAGCAGCATCAATCTCTATACCCGAATCAGGGCTTAAGGCTGAATTCTGGATAAACGAAGTAAATGCCGAAAATGCCCATAATGACACTGGGATCTGGAACTATATTTCTACTGACCAGGTGAGATTTATTTCTGAACCAGATAATGAAACTGTACTGCTGATTAATATTCCCCCAATTGTTTTTTCCGAAATAATGAGGGACGTGGACTTATTTGTTGGAGTTGCTAGTGTTGGCAACGATCCTACATGGAGCGATACGGGAGGGATTCCCGCATACAGGGACTATTGGCAATCTTATTCATTCGGAGACCTGTCAGAAGTTGCCAAAACCAGGAAAGAAGTACTGCAAAAACTATTACCTAAATTGAAAATAGCTGCTAATGCATTAATCCAGGAAAAATTTCTGATTGTAAAAGGAAGAATCAGGACTTATAAAATACATATTGGCAGCACTAATATTTTAATGGAACCTAACGATGAATATTTGTGTATCGTACCTGACAGGAGCAAACCCGCTAACGATAATCTTTTTCTTCCATTTGAAGGAGATACGGCATTGTCTGTAATCATCAGTAAAGCCTTTTTATTAGTTGAAGATGATAAAATAACAGACTCCACAATTACCCGCCAAATAAATAGAAAATAAGCTATTGTTACCCATTTTCTCTTGCTAATAGAAAATTTACAGTTCGGGGTATTTGCGACTTCAATGCTTCGATACCTATAGTTGCAGAAAATTGTGCATTGTTTAATATGGAGGACTTTGCGACCTTGATTATTATAATTTACTTATTGTCAACTCATTATCCTTGGCGGCTTTGCGCCTTTGCGAGAAACCTCTTTTTACACATTTATACCCGGTGCAAAGAAGTCGTATTTTTATAATAATATTCTTATTGAACGTCGCTGAAAAAATTTTATGATTAATATCATAAAATACAATGCTGATTATCAGTATAATTACGAACAATTTAGTACACTTTTACAGACTGTTTCATACAGTTACGGTGTATTGAATAGTTCAACTTATTTTGATTTTACAGCATCAGTCTTTGGGCGATGTGTATCTAAATAAAAACACGATGAATAAATTATCTGTAAATGTTGGCAAGACGCCATTAGTTCAAATATCAAAAAGAATCTGGGCGAAATTTGAAGGTCAAAACCCAAGCGGCTCTATAAAAGACAGGATGGCTTCTTACATCTTAAATGATGCCGAAATAAAAGGATTACTTAAAAAAGGCCATACTATAATAGAAGCTACTTCAGGTAATTCAGGTATTGCATTCGCTTTTCTCGGGGCCGAAAGAGGGTATAAAGTGAAAATTGTGATGCCCTGCAATATGAGTGAAGAAAGAAAGCAAATGCTGAAAATGTACGGTGCCGAATTGATAGAAGTAGGTGCCGGTGATTTCGACGCTGCAATAAAATTGAGAGATGAAATTGCTTCGTGTAAAGGTTATTTTAATCCCCGGCAATTTAGTAATCCGTTAAATATTGAGGCGCACTATAGCGGAACAGGTGTGGAGATTTTACATCAGCATACAGAAAAAATCGGGGCTTTTGTAGCAGGTACCGGAACAGGTGGTACGCTGATGGGCACTTCCCGCATTTTAAAATTGTATCATCCCGGAATGAAAACAGTTGCAGTTGAACCTGCAGAGTCACCGGTTATGAGCGGCGGCGAGCTTGGCCCACATGGCATTCAAGGCATAGGAGATGGCAGTAAATTTTTAGTTAATTTAAATGAGGTAGATGATATAGTCATCATCAAAACAGAAGAAGCAAAAGACAGGGCAAGAAAATTATCAAAAGAGAGTGGTTTATTTGTTGGGGTAAGTTCCGGCGCCAATGTATTAGGCTGTGAGAAGTTATTGGAAATGTATCCTGACATTGAAGGAAATATCATTACCGTATTATCAGACAGGGGCGAACGGTATTTATCCTGTATGTAACACCTCGCAAATCATGTTACCAAAAGAATACATTTTTGGGCCAACGGTTTTATGCCGCGCTTAATCATTCATATCTATTTTCAGAAATCTCTGGAATAAAATAATTTTGGCGTAATTTACGTTCAATAACAAATTGAACACGCCATTTCATCAATTGTATATACGGAGACATTAGAAGTAGTACAATAAAATTATTTCAGAAAAAGAATGCATAAACTATTAGTTCCTTTCTTCCTTCTCTCCATTTGTATATCCAATTCCTACGGACAACAAACTATTTCAATAAATGGAATTGATTGCGACATGCATGGAAGCGCTCATCCCGAAAGGCCGGAGTACAAACTGAATGAATATAAGAACCGCTATAACTTTCCACGTAAAAACGACTATGATAACGAGATTAAATTGCACCAGTTACTTTCAAGCGGCGATGAAGATCAGTTTCCAATAGAAAAAGCAATAATCCTTACAGGCTATGTATTCGATGTAAAAATGGGTGGCGTTGAAACCTGTAATTGCAAAACAAAAGATGAAGCCTACCGCGACACCCACATTGAACTAACTCCTGATGACCGGCATACCGGACCTGAAAACAGATTAATAGTTGAAGTAACGCCAAGGATCCGGGCAATAATGGCAGCAAAGGGTATAGACTGGTCAACAGAAACATTGAAGTCCACATTAAAAGGGCATAAGGTTAAAGTTTCAGGGTGGCTGTTTTATGATGCAGAACACAAAAGCCAGTCTTTCGCCACCTATCCGGAGGGCCAAAAAAACTGGAGAGCGAGTTGTTGGGAAATCCACCCGGTTACTTATATAAAAGTGCTTGATTAAAAAAGAATCTGAAAAATGGCGCAGCAGGATAAAATAAAAAGAGAAATAGACAGGATAGGTCTGGCGCTGGCAAAATTGCTGAGCATTGCGCTGAATAAAAATAGCCATCGCGAAGATTCTGTAAAAGATGTAATGCAACAAACTCAGAATGAATTGGAAATCAATCTCCCCCGGTTTCTTGAAATGGACAATAATGATTCTGTGCAATACCTGCTCAAAGAGAAGAATTTTTCTCTCAATCATTTAAGATTGTTTGCTAATCTTCTTTATGAAACTGCCGGTAATACGGAAGATAGTGCAGAGCATTCCAAACTGAAAAATAAAGCACTGAACATTTACGGATATATTCATGCTAATGCTAATGGCACTTTATATCTTGACGTAGTTTACAGGCTTAAGGAGTTGAAAGAAATTTAAGATCATAAAATGCCCTCCTTCTAAAAATGTAAACCATAAAACGGAGCAGTTATCTCTATATCAGTTAGATTAAATCGAAATCCTGTCTATGCAGTAAATTCCTTTTTTAAAGCACATGCATATATATTCATAAGGAGGGTTACAATATCATGTTTTATTTTTCCTTAAAAACACAAACCAATATACCAGGCCTACCAACCCTGCACCACCTATAATATTACCTATTGTAACCGGCAATAGATTGTTCATGAAATAGTTACTCCATGTTAATGCGTCATAATCGTGTATGGATATATTAAGTGAGTCGAAAAATTTCGTGTCCCCGAACTTTAATAATAAAATCCCCATCGGAACAAAATACATATTTGCAATACTATGCTCAAAACCTGCAGCAACAAAGGCTGTAATAGGAAATACAATGCAAAGTATTTTACCTGTTGAAGACCGGACACTGTAGCTTAGCCAAACTGCCAGGCAAACCAGGATGTTACAAAGAATTCCTAAAGCTATCGCCTGGCTAAAACCCAATTCACATTTAGCTTTGGCAATATTCAGAATATTTTTCCCAATAAGCCCTGAACCGAAAAAGTATTGCCGGGAAAACAGTATTAAAATAACAATAAAAATTGCCCCGATCATATTACCAAGATAAACCCATAACCAATTCATTAGCACCTCGGAAGTACTGACTTTTTTATTTGCCCAGGCCATAATAATGAGGTTATTTCCTGTAAATAATTCCGCTCCACCTATTATTACAAGAACCAGCCCAAGGCTAAAAGCAAGCCCCCCAACTAATCTTGTAATACCATAAGACATTGTAGAGCCTGTAGTAACGGTAGTGAATAAAATTGCCCCAAATCCAATAAATGCTCCTGCAAGTATTGCAAGAACCAGCGTTTTGGATACAGTCATCTTTACTTTAGAAACACCTATCAGCTCGGCCTGTAATGCCATCTCTGAAGGAAGTAAAGAATCTAAATCTTTAGTACTCATTATTTTTGTTTATACTCAAATTTTCAGACAGTGCGCAATTCTTTTTCCGGCGTTTAAAATTATTTCAAAGCGTTTAAAATTACGTACAGGCAATAATTACAGCTATATCCACTTTACCAAATCAAAATCCTGCCGGTGCGCTAAATTTTCATTTTTAGGGAACACTCTGAAAGCATAATCAAAGGATCCGGTTTGTTCCATTCTGAGACTACATTCATAAGTTACTTCCTGGCCTTTCAGATTAATAATTGAAAATTCTTTGGTGAAATAACCTTCTTCAAAAGTATTTCCGTAAATAATTATTTCTACGCCAATATCACTAATAGACAATTTGCCAATATCCAGTACTATTTTAATGTTTATTCTTTCGCCAAGAAGTCCTTTAAATTTTTCAGTTAATGGCATTTCAATGGAAATCACATCCACCTCATTCCAATGCGACAAAATTTTCTTTTCCCATGCAGATATATTCTTTGCCAAGGAATAATTATCAGCTTTCAATCTGTTCACACGGTCGTAAAGTTTAGCATAGTATTTATGCTGGTACTCCATTAATACCCTTTGCATGGTGAATTGAGGTACAATACTGATCAGGGAAGCCCTTATTTTTTCAATCCATTTAACAGGGATTTGCGCTTCATCACGATCAAAAAATAAAGGTATTATTTCGTTTTCAAGAACATTGTAAATGGTCTCGGCGTCAAGCTGGTTTTGAAGCTCATGATCATTGTAAGCAGGTTCTTCACTCAACATCCATCCATTATCTCCATTATAAGCCTCTGCCCACCAGCCATCTAAAACGCTGAAATTCAAAACACCGTTTATTGCTGCTTTCATTCCGCTTGTACCCGAGGCCTCCTTATTCCTGTCAGGGGTGTTTAGCCAGACGTCAGCTCCCTGGGTAAGAAGCCTTGCGATATCCATGTCATAATCTTCAAGAAAAATAATTGCATTTTTAAATTTATGGTTGGCAGAAGCATCCACCAATTGATTGATCAACCGGATACTTTCATGATCCATTGGATGAGCTTTCCCTGAAAAAATAAACAGTACGGGTTTATTATGATCAGAAATTATTCTTGAAAGCCGTTCAATTGCAGTGAATAATAGCCCGGACCTTTTATATGGTACAAACCGCCGTGCAAAACCAACAATAAGTGCCTTTTCATTAATATGGCTAATGGAGCCAAGAGTTCTTTTAGCACTATTCTTTAATAGAGCGGAATTATCAATTTTTGCTTTAACCGCTTCTATCAGCCTCTTCTTTAAAGCAACTCTTATATCCCATATCTCTTTGGCAGGGAGATTATTTATTTTTTCCAAACAAGCTTTATCAGGAAACCTTGTTGATTGGGCAGGTCCTGAATTATTTTTACAATACTCCTGCCACTGCCTGGAAGCCCATGTAGGAAAATGGACTCCATTGGTAATACTGCCAATATGAAGTTCTTCCGGTTTAAAATTTTTCCATAACGGGTTTAATAAATTCCGGGAAACACGTTGATGAATTTTGCTTACAGCATTTATTTCCTGCGATAACTTAGCCCCAAAATAGGTCATGGAAAACTCTTCCGTATGATCATTTGGATTTACACGTCCCAGCCCAATAAACTTCGACCAGTCTATATTGAAAAAATGCGCTTTATCCGCAATATATTTCCTGAGTAATTCTTCACTAAACATATCATTTGCTGCGGGTACTGATGTATGAGTAGTAAACAATGTAGATGCTCTTACTACCTCCATCGCTTCATCAAAAGAAAGGCGTTCTTCCTTTATTAAGTAATGAATACGTTCAATATTGATAAAAGAAGCATGGCCTTCATTACAATGGCAAACATCAGGTTTTATTCCGAGAGCGTTTAATGCCCTGATACCGCCCATTCCCAACAGCATTTCCTGCTTAAGCCGCGTTTCCTTGTTACCATCGTATAGATTAGAAGTAATGCTCCGGTCTTCATCATTATTTTGTATGAGATCCGTGTCCAATAAGTACAGTGACACCCTGCCTACACTTAGTTTCCAGATTTGAACCTGCACGGCACGTCCGGGAAAATACAAATTTATTATTAAAGGCGTTTGGTCTTCATGTGTTACAAGTTGTAAAGGAAGGCTTGAAAAATCCTGTACATCCGGTTCTGCCAACTGCTCTCCATGAACAGAAAATTTTTGTCTGAAATAACCATTTTTATATAGCAGGCCCACCCCTGTAATATTGACGCCTTCATCGCTTGCTTCCTTAAGGTAATCTCCTGCCAGTATTCCCAATCCGCCTGAATATAATTTGAGAAAACTACATAGTCCGTATTCCATGCTGAAATAAGCAATTTGCGGGGTTTTTACAACCGGGGATGCTATATATTCATCAAATTTCTTTTCAATATCATTGAGTAATTTAAGAAACGTTTCATCCTTACACAACTCCTCTATTTTCCTGAATGAAAGCTGACGGGTTAGCTGAATGGGATTATGTCCGCATTTATTCCAAAGAGTATTATCAATATACTCAAACAATTCCTCCGCTTCATAATTCCATGACCACCAAAGATTTTTAATAAGCTTTTGTATTGCCGCCAGTTCTTTGGGAAAATCAGCTTCCACAGAAATATTTCTCCACATCGGAATTGATTCTGTAATGATTTCTGTAAGTGCAATTGGTTCCACTTGCGGCTTATTATGAAAAAGAGCTTCCCTCTCCAGGCTTTTCTCTAATGCAATGTTATATGCGCCTTCATATTGTTTAATTAATTTTTCCCATAAAAAATTCAAACTGATATTGTAAGCATCCGTTTTTGCTTCTTGTATCTCTTTTTCAGCTTTTAAGGAAAAATCGAAAATTATTTTTGATACCGCTGCCACCACATCTTTTTCGTTGTTGTCCGTTCTTTTAATAATGTATATACCTGGTCTGTTTCCATCAAACTGGCTTGAGATCATCGCTCCAAAACCTGATATGTTGGTTGTTATGGAAGGAATATAATAAGCAATGCTTTCAAGTGGTGTATAACCCCATGGTTCATAATAAGAAGGAAATATTGCAAGATCAAAACCGATCAGCAAATTGTAATAGTGCATATTAAAGATACCGTCATTGCCATCAAGATAAGTAGGAACAAAAATGATCTTAACCTTATCATTTACTGAGTTGTGTAGTTTCACTTTAGCTATTTCTCTGAGTATCGGATCGTTTTCCGCACCCTGCAGGCAATGTGTAAGCACTTCATCTGTCATCGGGTTAGCAAAGTCGGGATTATTCATTCTTTCCAATAATTCTTTACGTGGTCCGGTTTGATGAGCAGGCACGAATATGATGCCTAATATTGTTGTTTTAAGTGCATTATTCTTATTTAGTTCTGCAAAGCTGTCAATAAAAATGTCTATACCCTTGTTCCTGTATTCATACCTGCCGCTTTTTATTACTAATAAACTATCCTTGGGAATGTGTTGGTTCAATAACCCTTCCGCAACATTGATAATTTTATTACGGGCATCTGATCGGTTCTTTTCAAATGAATGTTCGTTTGGTAAAATAGAAATATCAAATCCGTTATGTGTAATAATATCTGGTTTTCTGCCTAAAAATTTCAAACATTCCCTTGCTGTGATCTCGCTCACTGTTGTAAAGCAATCAGCGGTATTTGCCGCAATTTTCTCCAGCGAATTTTTAGAAACAACATTATAGTCAATTACTGCTTTTTCAGGTACGAAAGAATCAAAAAGACTGTAAAACGCTATGCCACTGCCTGCAATGGCCCTGCCCAAAACAGTCGCATGGGTGGTAAAAACAGTTGCCACCTGCGGAATATGGTCCTTCAGGTACAATATCCCGGCCCCGGTCATCCATTCGTGATACTGCGCTATTATCTTGTCATTATTGTTCAGGTGATGATGATAAAAACACTCAATAACTTTTGCAGTTGCATAACCAAACAAAGCTGGCTCCATATAATCCCATCCACCACTCAGTGAGTCTAACTGGAATTTAATCCAGAGATCGGTAAATATTTCATTTTTTTGTGTAAAAAATGGCGTAAAGTCAACAAGGATAACTATTGGATTCCCTAAAATCTGCCACCTGCCTATCCTTATTTTCAGGCCTTCATGAATAGCGCGTTCTTTCCACGACTTAAACAGAGTAACATCTTCGATGAATTCAGAATTATACCCGCCTTTCCATACATCCGGCCCTATCAGGATATATTGATCTCCAAATTGTGCTTCAAGCGTCTTTGCTTTTGTTGCAATTACTGTATGTATTCCCCCTACTTTATTGCACACCTCCCAACTTATTTCAAACAGATAGTCAGGCCGTAACATTTTAGATGGTTCCATTTTTTTAAAATTTAAAAAAGATTAAGCTGCAATAGGCTTTTGTATTCTCTTCCGTTTTAGGTTGTTAACTGCGGTTGGGGCAAAGGCGATTTTATCTGTCTTCATTTTCTTCTCCATTAATTTATTTATCCTCAAAGTAAAATCCGTCAGAATATTCATGTAATTTATGAATGCGTCATAGGGAGAATTATAAGGATTGAAGTATTTATGCACATCTCCGTCTGAAAAAAACTTTGTACACATATAATAGAAATGGTCGCTCGTTTGCAGGTACAACCAATCTCTTGAAATACTATCATCATTACAGGCTGCTACCTTTTTCTCTAATAAATACAGGCTGTCAAAAGCATCATCCTGCAAATCATTTCCAAGCCATGCCGACAAATCTCTTTCCTGGTCTGCCCATGATACAGGCACTGGCATGGAAAGAGGCCCAACGGAGTCGAGAAGATTAATATTCTCTGAAGGGGTTACAAACTGAAAACCGGAATTTGACAAAACCTGTCCGGGCAGTTCACGCATGAAATCAAAAATTCCCGTGGAATGCCACTGATGTTCACCAAATGTTTCATAATCCATAAACAGGTTTACAGTTTCTTCATTCTTTGGTATTGAATTGAGCCAATGAACATATTTCTCAGATGTGAGTGGCCATTCAGTCCAGCTTTTATCTGAAAACCGGAAGGCAATATCATCACTGAGGAGATAGTTTTTGAGCAACAATTTTAATCTGGGATTATCCGGGTTATTATATGCATAGTTAGGGCTCTTCCAGTCGAGTATTTGGTCTGCCCCTTCAGCAAGCATACCTTTATAACCCATTGACGCTACTGTATCGCCTATCCAATCGGAATATATCAGTTCTGTATTCCTGAAAATCTTTGGCCTTTGCCCGAATAGATCTTCTATCCTTGAAGTGTGGGCCTTTACCTGTTTTATAAATTCCTCCCTGCTTTTTAATACCGATAGGGAATGTCCGTAAGTTTCCGCAAGAAATTCCACACAACCGGTATCCGCCAAAGCTTTAAAGCTATCAATCAGTTCGGGCATATACATTTCAAACTGGTCAAGTGCAGTACCTGATATGGAATAGGCGATTTTGAAATCTTTTCCATGCTTCCTGATGAGGTCCAGCATTAGGGCATTAGCAGGAAAATAGCAGTTATGCGCTACCTTGTTGAGTATGGCTTTATTTTCCTGTTCATCGAAATAATCATGGTCTTTGCCAATATCGAAAAAATGGTATTTTTTCAGACGGAATGGCTGATGGACCTGGAAGTAAAAACAAATGTTTTTCATAATGCAGATTTTAATTGTTGCTGATATATATCTTTAATTTTCTTTGCCTGGAGTCCCCATTTCAGATTATCCATTTCTTTTTTGCTTTCGCGCACAAACATTTTTGAAAGGCCGTTGAATTTCGCCAGACCATACATGGCATTTGCCATTGCATCAGTATCCCAGAAGTCTATTTTCAAAGCGTGTTTCAGCACTTCTTTTACACCGGATTGATTGGAAATAATAACCGGAACACCTGATTTTACAGCCTCTAGTGGTGAGATACCAAATGGCTCAGAAACAGACGGCATTACATATACATTGCTCAAAGAGAATATTCTGTCCACATCCTTTCCTTTTAAAAATCCGGTAAAATGAAAATGTGACGATATGCGCAGGTTGGCCACTTTTCTTATCATTCGGTTTAGCATGTCGCCACTGCCTGCCATCAGAAAGCGAAAGTTTTTATCTTTTTCAAGCACCTTGGCCGCCGCTTCTATAAAATACTCAGGCCCCTTTTGAAAAGTAATCCGGCCCAAATATGTTATGACTTTTTCCGGGAAGATATTTTTGTCGTTGTATTCACCATTGCCTGATGCAGTATTTTCCACTGCATTATGTATCACCTCCACCTTATCTGCCGGAATACCATAACGGTTAATAATTATTTGCCGGGTAAATTCACTCACTGCAATTACTTTGTCTGATAATCTCATACCCTGCTGTTCCATCTCAAATACTTCACGATTCACATTTTCACCAGACCGGTCAAATTCCGTAGCATGGACATGGGCAATCAGTGGTTTACCGCTTACTTGTTTTGCTAACAAACCCGCAGGAAAAGAAAGCCAGTCATGGGCATGAATTATATCAAACGAATTAGCCTGCGCTACTTCTGAGGCGGCTAATGCATAATTCCAGACTTCATTCATCAGGTCTTTTCCATATTGTCCGGTAAACTCAAAATTTGAATAAAATGTACTTTCTCTCTTCAGATTAACTGGCTGGGTTATTTCGGAACTATACTGCAGGAATTGCTCATTATTTAAATAAGGAACTATTACAGAGTTTAAGCCATAGTAAGTAAACTTTTCTGAAAGAAACTCATTTGTGTGCGAATATTTAGGTATTGGTATGGTATGGGCGCTTATTAATTTTATGTTTCCGGTATCTTCATCTCCAAATGCCTTTGGAACAACAAACAAAACTTCCACATCATTTTGCAGCAAACCTTTAGTAAGACCATAACAGGCAGTACCTAATCCTCCGGATATATGCGGTGGAAATTCCCATCCGAACATTAATGCTTTCATACCACTCCTGTTTGATAAAGTTCTTCACGTTCAATAAACTTTGTTAACAAATATTCTATCCGTAACAATTCTGCAACACTCCATGCCTGTGCTACTGCGCCAACAGATTGGTGGGGGTAATCCCCGTTATAAATTTCAGGAATCGTATAAAGACAAGGATCATTAAGCAATTCCTTATAATCGTTGTGGATTTTTTCTGTTTCCAGCAATCCGTTTAAACCATATTCATTCATATAGGCTTGTGCAAAATGCCCCAGTAACCACGGCCATACTGTCCCTTGATGGTATGCAAGATCTCTGGTATCCTGGTCACCTTCACATTTTCCCTGGTAATTTCTGTCTCTTTGCGACAAGGTCCTTAATCCTTTCGTGGTAAGCAATTCTTCCTTTACTACTTCAAGTATTGATCTTCTTAAATATTCAGGTACAGGGCTGTAGGGCATTGACAAAGCAAATACCTGGTTGGGACGTATTGACCAGTCAGCAATGCCGTTGTGAACACAATCAGCCAGGTACCGTTTGTCTTTATCCCAGAAGGTTTCAATAAATGATTGCCTGATTTGTTCAGGATAGGCCTCCCATTTAATGGTAAAATCATTATCACCCGCAAGCTTTGCGACCTCAATGCAAAAACAGATTGCATTATACCAAAGTGCATTTATTTCTACTGCTTTGCCTGTTCTTGGAGTAACCGGTTTCCCCTTTACAATGGCGTCCATCCATGTCAATGCCATATCTTGTTGTCCGGCATGTATCAGGCCATCACTTTCCATTTTTATATTGTAAAGCGTCCCCTTCATATAGTTCTCCAGTATTTCAGTTAAATACCTCCCATATTCAGCCCAAATCTTAGCATGAGTATTTGTGTATATGGCATACTGTTGGATAGCCCATATAAACCACAATGAAGTATCAACAGAATTATATACTGCATTTTTACCCCTCCCTATATTGGGTAATAACCCTTTTTTCAAATCAGGTAATGACGACTTTATTATTTCCGTAAACTCTTTAGTATGCCCGGTTGCCAATAACAATCCAGGCAATGAAATAAATGTATCACGCCCCCAGGAGCCAAACCAATAATAACCTGCTTTTATCTTTACCTCATCCTCTGTTTTAATGATAAACTGCTTTGCTGCATGAGCAAGACAATCTTTTTCGGTATTGATCAAAGGTTTTTTCTTTAAAGCGGCGGTAAAGCGGTTACCTAACGCCTTTGAATTACATTCATCCAGCCCTATATATACGATCAGTTTATCGCCTTTTTTCAGGCTTATACTGAAATGCCCCGGCACATACAAATCCTCCCGGTAATCGTATCCGCGGCTTTGCTCCTGTGGATACTCAATATTATAATACCAGTCAGGTGCGCCAACGAATTCGGCCTTAAGGGAAGTTTGAATATATGCCGGCGAATATTCGGAATATAACTGCACTTTTATACCATTACTGGCATCCTGAATTTTTTTATTCGCTATCAGATTGGCCCTTTTCAGTTCATTTACATTTCTGAATGCTAAGAAAGGTGATAAATTCAACCGGATTTTTTCTGCCGCATCTGCAACCGTGTATCTTATCATGATTGCATTTTCATTCTCCGGCATCATTATTTCTTTTATAAAAACACAATCCTCAAGATTATAAATCCATTTAGGTACAGGGTTACCGAAAAAGTCTTCTATGTATTTGTATCCTTCCGGATAAATTATTTCAGGGTATTTGTGCGTGCTTACCTCAAAAGTTTTTTGTTTATAAATAATCTGTTCATCAATTGCGGAAACAATAAGGTGTTCGTTGTCATCAATCTGGGGTTGGGTAATAACAAATAAGCCATGATACTTCCTGGTATTGCCACCGTTTATTGTTGATGCGCAATATGCACCTTGTCCGCTTGTTAATAAGTACTCTTTTGAGGAGGACTTATCAAAGTCGCCAATAAATTCTTTATCAAAGCAGGTACGTATCATTTTAATATTTTTTTTGCAAATTTCGTATTCATATGTGTCGTTAATATGAACGAAATCAGATTTCTGTCCGGTTTTATGTAATGTTTGGATTAAGTTTACATTACCCCTACATTATATCAACTTGCTGTGTTCCTGGAAAATCAGAAATCTATAATTTTCATGCCAACATAACATTATTAAATATACTTATTTTCGTCAACAGATAATACTTCTTACAAC
>CAISOH010000088.1 GCA_903887005.1 uncultured Bacteroidota bacterium
AGTGTTTCAAAAGTGAGTAATAATATCAATTTAAAAACTGATAAAAATCATAAAAATGCCTGATAATCATCATCATGAACCATAGTATGATTTTTAATAAATATTGGCAGCAAATATACCGTAATTTATAAAAAATATCAAAATTTCCTTGAAAAATATCAATATTATCAATGCTTTCAGCAAAAGGCAAATATTTAACTATGGGCCTGTCAGGAAATAACTTGTACATATTGACCTGTTCTTTTACTTCGTTCATAATAATTTTCATTGGTCTCCGTGAGGGCTACGCCATTCCATTTTTCTGCGTTTAAAATCTTTACATATCCTTAATATCCGCAGCGTTTACGCCTTAAAAGAAATAACTATGCCACTATTGTACAACTTATTTCCTGACAAGCCCTATGTGTTTTTGAAAAAGCGAATTGCTTAAAATTATGTTTGCTATTAAGGAAGGGATTAAATTTTCAAGGAATAATTTCTTATTTCACCTGTTTCGACCTGTGATAATGCCTCAATGAGGGGATAGCAAAGAATATGGATACCAGTATCAATACTGCCCCTGCAATGAAGGGCATGCCTGGAAACTGAAAGGGGGCTTTGGGGCCGGTGAACCAGGCAAAGAGATTGTTCATAAGAATGGGACCGAGGAAGGAGGTGACGCTGATGAGGCTGGTGAGGGTCCCCTGTAGTTCGCCCTGGGCATTGGCGGGCACCTGGTTGGAGATGATGCCTTGCAGGGCAGGGCCGCAGATACCGCCAAGGCAGTAAGGAACAAGGAATACAAACATCATCCAACCCTGCGATGCAAAGGCAAACAGGAGCATACCCAACACGTAAAGTGCCAGCCCTAAATAAACGGAGTTTTTTTCGCCGAGCTTTGGGATAGTGATGCGTATCAGTCCTCCCTGCACAATTGCTACCAATAAACCGACAACAGATAATGATAAGCCTACCATCAGGCTGCTCCAGTTGAATTTGTAGATGGTGTAATACGCCCAGTTGGACTGGACCGCATGGCCTGCAATGTATATCATAAAGAAGGAAACAGCTAGTCCGGAAATGACAGGATATCGGCGGATCTGGAGCAGTGAACCAATGGGGTTTGCGCGTTTCCAGTTGAATGCCCGGCGGTTTTCTTTGAGTAAAGATTCGGGCAGTACAAGGTAACCGTAAATGAGATTGAGCAGGCTGAAAGCGGCAGCTACAATAAACGGAAGGCGAACCGACCAATCGAAACTGCCGGATGTGCCGATATGGCTGCCCCATTCGCTGCAAAGGCCGCCAATGCCGGGGCCAATAATAAAGCCAATGCCGAAAGCGACGCCTACCATACCGAAATTCTGCGCCCGTTTTTCGGGTGTGCTGATATCGGCAATATATGCGGTGGCAGTGGTGAAGCTGGCACCTGTGATACCGGCAATGACACGTCCGATAAACAACAATGCAAGCGTGGGCGAAAATGCCTGGAAAATATAATCAATGCCCAGGCCGAATAATGCGAACAATAATACCGGCCTGCGGCCAAAGCGGTCGCTCAAAGCGCCTACTACGGGAGAGAACAGGAACTGCATAATTGCATAAGCGAACGTAAGCCAGCTGCCATAGCGGGCGGCTTCGGTAATATTACCACCTGTAAGTTGCTTTATAAGTGCGGGCAACACTGGAATAATAATACCAATACCGATTACATCTATCAGTAAGGTGATAAAGATAAACCCAAGTGCGGCGTTGCGTTTTACTGACATTTTTTGTTTAGTAGAAAGTCGCGCAAAAGTATTAAAGTAAAGCTGACAATTAATAATTGTGATTTTCTAAAATACTATTTAGTTTTTCTAAAAAAATATGTACTTTTATGTTGAAATTGTTTTAGGCGTGGTTATAATGACCTATAAGAAAATAGAGCAGTTTATTAATCAATATCCTGATGCCGAAGATGCACTTAATAACTGGTACAAAATTGCAAAAAGGGCTGATTGGAGCAGTTTTCATGAAATGAAACACTCATTCAATTCTGTTGATGCAGTTGGTAATGATAGGTATGTATTTAATATCCGTGGTAATAATTATAGGGTAGTGACATTGATATTATTTAATGTAATAACTGTTTTTATTAAATTCATAGGTACGCACAAACAATATGACAAAATAAATGCTTCTGAAATATGAAGTCTTTTTTTATAAAATTTAAAGATTATGGCTGTTGTAAAAAAAAATAACAAAAATAATTCTCGCAGGGGGCTGGAATTGAATAGTATGATTGCTAAAAAAAATGCTTTAGTTATCCAAAATGAAAAAGAATTCGATCGGGTAGTGAAGAAGGTTGAGATGCTTATGAATAAAGGTAGTATGCATATCTCCGAAGAAGAATTTGCAGAAATACGCCGCCTTTCATTAGCCGCACAGGAATATGAGAATAATAAATACACCATTGATCCGCCAAAAACTTTGGAAGGCATCATTGAATGGATAATGTACCAGCAAAGACTGAAGCAAAAAGATATGGCGAGCGCATTGGGTATAAGCGATACCAAATTATCTATGGTGATGTGTGGCAAACAAAAACCTGATGTTGTTCTGCTAAAATCGCTGCATGAAAAGTATGGCGTGAATGCCGAAATACTTTTGAGCGTTGTTTGAACTGTTTACCTTTTGCCGCTTTCCCGTTGCTGCTGTGCAGGTGCATTTGCAGGCCGGGTTGCAGGAGCAGGTGCAGGATTCTGACGCAGTGGTGCAGGTGCTGGGTTCTGTCTCTGGGGCGCCGGAGCAGGATTCTGTCTCTGTGGTGCAGGTGCCGGACTTTGTCTCTGAGGTGCAGGCGCAGGTGGTAGCGGTCTTGTATTTTGCGGCTGTGGCCGGGTTTGAATTTCCGGCTGATTCCGTTGCGGTACACCTTCGCCTGGTTGAGGTTGTATCACGGGTCTGTTTACATCATACTCATAAGGATTAGGGACATTTCGTGGTTTAGGAGTTGCTTTTTCCGGTTCATTAACATGGGTACCAACGGCATCAACCGGGTTATTGGGCAAATCATTTCTGAATTCAGGCGCAGCATTTATCCTTCCGTTTGTTGGCTGGGGCTTATTCACTGGCTGCGGCGCGGTTACAACATTTGGAGGCAATACCCTCTGGCCGTTTATGGTAGTGGATGGCCTTATTTCGGCAGGGCGGTACATCTTAATAACGTCGTTATGCACTCTTGTAGTAAGGCTTGCTGAATTGGATAACTTGAAAACCTGCACGGGCTGGTGAGTAACCTGCTCCACCTGCATTGCATGAGGCCCTGATACATAAGTAACATGGTTGTTTTCAAAGGTGTTATTCATGAAATGCGTGTTATGGATAATGCGCGAATTTCCGCGCGAGCCATACCAGATACGATAATAGTTGCTGGTATAAATATATTGATGAGGTATGAATACCCACCAGTCATTGGGGCAGGAATAATCGGCTGCTGAAGATCCAAAACTAAAACCCGGAGCTAATGGCGCCCAGCCAAAATAACCGTCACCTTCGCGCCAGCTTACCCATGCGGGTCCCCAGTCATTACCGGGTATCCATAACCAGCCATAGTAGGTGTCGTAAGTCCACCTTCCATAATGGAAACATGCCCATCCCCAGGGGTAATCGGAAATCCAGGTATTACCATAATCAGTCATTACCCAATGTCCGGCAGTATAATAAGGACGGAAGCTTCCATCTTCATTTGGCGACCACACATAGCCATATTGGGGGTCTTCTATCCATTGTCCGTAAGGCGCGAGGTTTTGATAAAAATCATTGTATGATACATAAGTATCCTCATATTGAGCATGTGCTTTTGTACCGGGAATTCCAAAAACGAAGAAGATAATCAATGACAATATTGTCAATACCTGCTTACAGATTTTTTGCATATTTATACTCATCAAGAATGTTTTCTGTTTTAACAAAAGAATACAAAGTGTAAATATAATATTAATAGCCAAGAAAAAAGTGAAGAAGCTAAGAAGCGGCGAAATCAGGAAGTAGAAATTATATAGCAACGGTTATTTGGTAACGATTGACTCATACCAAATGGCTTGGCATAATCTTACCATACAACATATTATCAAATACAATTCCCGTGTTAGCCCTAATAGCCATTTTACCTGTAATGATGATGGTGATAATGTCCATGCCTGTGCGGATGCCCGGAGGGAACTACCACAATACAGGATGCAAAGCTGATGGTAATTAAAGCAAACAACAGTATTTTCCTTAGTGCATTCATAACTTTTTTATCTTTTGAATAAAAAAGGGAGCCCGGGTTTAATAGCAACAACTGTT
Source organism: uncultured Bacteroidota bacterium (assembly GCA_903887005.1). Taxonomy (GTDB): domain Bacteria; phylum Bacteroidota; class Bacteroidia; order Chitinophagales; family Chitinophagaceae; genus Nemorincola. Next base: position 4,306 of record CAISOH010000088.1, read on the forward strand.
TTTGTAAATAATTAACCTTATACTTCACACCGGATATAAATGTGCAAAATAGGTTTCTCGCAAAGGCGCAAAGCCGCCAAGACTAATGAATTGATAATAAGTAAATTATAAAATCAAGGCCGCAAAGTCTTGCATATTAAACAATGCACAATTTTAT
>CAISOH010000089.1 GCA_903887005.1 uncultured Bacteroidota bacterium
AAAAAAGTTCGAAAGTTGTCCCTTACAGCCCGCCTTCGCCCGTCGCAGCTTTTTCAGCGAATGCAGGCTGTTCATCGGTTGGTTCATCGCTTGATATGTGAAATGAAATTAAGCGGGTGGGCTTCGTCCGCCTGCATTTTCATTCACAATTCACTATCTTTGGATTCACTTCACAAACTGCTGAATTATTTTGACTACCGTACTCTTTCGCAAGGCTTCGCCATGGTAACTAAAACTAAAATGGCAAACCAAACTAAAGTAATTGTTATACTGACCTTTTTCTCACTAATCCTGACATCTATGGGACTATTTAGTTGTTTCTGGAAGCCAACGGTACACACTCAGGCTTCAACTTATCCTTACAAAGACAACTCCACCAATCTCGTTTACAATTTACTTTTTTGCGACAATTTAAGCCTGTATAGAGAAAGGGTGAAACAACCTTACACTTATCCCTTTGACATTATTTTTTCAGAAAATAGTTCAGTTGCCGACTTGCAAAAAGTAATTGACGATTCCCGTTCAGACCCGAGAAATAAAATTCTTGCATGCAATAGAATAAATGCAAGCGGAAACAAAACGATTAAAAAGGAACTGTTTGCCGTAATCGTTGAATTGGGTATGGACAATGGACTTGATGTTTTGGCATCGTTTAACAATGGAACTGCGCGCTATATAAATCAGACGGGAAGTATTATTGTTTGGGAAACTACAACAGATGAAACTATAAACAAGTTCACAAAAGCATTATTTATTGATGGCCGGAACATAGTGAACCAAATGAGATCATGGGACAAACCCAGGAAACCGCAACCGACAAAAGGAAATGGGAGAATAACGTTTCTTGTCTCTGACGGGCTCTATTTGAGCGAAGGACCTATTAATATATTATTTAACAACACCATGACAGGGCCAGCATTATCAAAAGCCGCAGAAATAATGAGATACCTTATCCTGAAGGATAAAGATGCCCGAAAGTTACATTAGAATCCATTTCCAAAAATCGATAACTGCCCTCAAATCCTCCACAAAAAAAGTTCTAAATTTGTCCCCTACTCCCCGCAGAAAATTGAAACCCGCTCTTGTAGCGGGTTTTATCGTTTTGAATTGAGTAGTACTTATGTAGCTTTTGCAGCATAATGTTTTATATTGTTCAATTCATTTTGCTTTAAAGATTCTTCTTCTTCCACCTAGCTAATTGACTTCCCTTATTCCATTTTTTCCTTTCCAAGTTCCTGTTCCAATTCCTCAATGCCCGGCAATTGGGATTTCAACTCTTCGGGGATTGCTTTTGCCAGTTGGTAATCAGAAACTCCCATTGGTTGCTGATAGCCTTTCAGGGCATATTCCGCCAGCACTTCATTTTTCCCTTTACACAACAAAAGACCAATTGTGTCATTATCCTGGCTGCCTTTCATTTTGTCATTTACTACATTTATATAAAAATTTAATTTCCCTGCATCACCCGGTTCAAATGGCCTTGTTTTGAGCTCTACCACCACATAAGCATGAAGGCGTGTATGATAAAATAACAGGTCGGGTGCATAATCTTTTTGCCCAATCTCAAATCGCACCTGCCTGCCAACAAATGCAAAGCCTTGTCCTAATTCCAACAAAAACTTTGTAATGTGGTTAGCTAATTGTTCCTCAATATTTCTTTCATCAGCGTTTTCTTTTGCCTGTACAAAATCAAAAATATAAGGGTCTTTAAGCAGATAGTTTGCGAAATCGGTTTGCGGTTTGGGCAATGTCAGCCGGAAGTTATTTATTTTCTTCGCTTTTACCTGTCTCTCAAACAAGCCGCTTTCTATTTGTATGGATAAAACATTACGGCTGTTTCCGTGTTCTATAGTATTGAGCATATACCAGAAACGCTGCCCCAAATTTTTAACTTTGTTTTGCAGCACTACATGATGCGACCAGCTTATGCGCGCCAAAATAGATTGTAAAAACAGTTCATCTTTTAATTGTGCTGCAGGCTGCTGCACAACTTCTAATTCCATACCAGATCTTTTCTTCAATTTCGCAACAGGCTGTTGCGAAATTGCAAATTCATCATTTTCGATATTTAACAATTTCGCAACAAGTGGTTGCGAAATTGTTTTCTTCTTTTTCAACTCATTTTCAACCTCGATAAAACGGTTAATAACAACAGAACCATAGGATTCTGCGAACTGCTTCATATATAGCAAATTCCGAGGCGAAAATCCTTTCATTTTGGGGAATTCTTTACCTAAATCTTTTGAAAGCTGGTCAATAATTTTAGCTCCCCAGCCTTTTTGCTGCTGGTTTTGGATAATGATATTGCCGAGCTGCCAGTACAACAGTAGCATTTGGCTATTGGCAGCCATTACTGTTTTTACCTGCGCTTCTTTTATTTTGCCTTTTATTTCGGCTAATAAATGATCATATTGTACATTCAATGTTTCCATTACCTGTAAGTGAAACAAAGATACATACAGAAAGGTGCAAAGTAAAATTATAGGAGGTTGGACTCATGACCTAAAGTATAGATTTAGAAACCGGAGTCTAAAAGAATTATTAGCCTGCCAGCAACTCCACCAACATATCCACCTGATCTTTTGTATTAAAGGTATGAAGGCAAATTCTGAGTCTTTCCATTCCTAAAGGCACTGTGGGGTGCAGTATGGGTTTTACCTGCAGGCCAGCCATTTGTAATCTCAAAGCAAGTTGTTTGCTTCGTTCATTGTCACCCACAACAAGCGCCTGTATGGGGCTGCAGCTATCTTTCCATCCTGTGATACCTGTAGCCTTTATGCGCTCCCTGAAGTATGCAATCAGTTGATGCAATGGTTCATTGGTAAATGAGTGGGAGCATAAATATTGATAGGCGCAGGTTGCAGCCTGCACAGAATGGCCGGGCAGTGCGGTAGTATATATAAATGTCCGGGCGAAATTGATCAGGTATTGCTTTAGCAAAGCGCTGCCAACCACAGCCGCCCCATGACAACCTAAAGCTTTGCCGAAAGTATGTACCCGTGCAAACACCTTGTCCTGTAGTCCCAGTGCGCAAACAAGCCCTTCCCCATGCGCCCCTATAACGCCTGTAGCATGTGCTTCGTCAACGACCAGCTGGGCATTGTTGTTTTCGCACAACTGCACCATATCTGCCAGGGGCGCCCTATCGCCATCCATAGAATACACTGATTCTACAACCACTATTACAGGGCCTTCTTCTTTATATTTCTTTAATTTTTGCTCCAGGTCATTTGTATCATTATGCCGGAACTTATACCTGTGGCTGCTTTGGCTCAGCCTGATGCCATCCAGAATACTTGCATGGCAAAGTTCATCTGATAAAACAGTGGTGTTCCTGCATGCAATGGCTGAAAGTAAGCCTACATTAGCATCATACCCTGAATTAAATAATAGTGCTGCTTCTGTTTTGTGGAATGTGGCAATTATTTCTTCAAGCGCTTCCATTTGAGGACTGTTGCCGGATAATAAACGCGAGCCGGTAGAACCTGTAGTATATGTATCACCATCGGCCGGAAGCATCAGCGATGCTAATTTCCCCGTAGTTACGAGCCCAAGGTAATCGTTTGAATAAAAGTCAACAGGCGCCTTTTGAGTAGTTAACTGCCGGAGATTTCCAGCCAGGGCCCGTTCCTTTAATTTATCTGCCAGGTATTGCTCAACACGGTTCATGCGGCATGTCGTTTAGGCCTCAATTGCAATAATAGTAACAAGAAGTTGCTATTTTCATTTGGGTAGATTTGACAACCCCGAAGCTTCGGGGTTGTCAAATCTGGGACCAACAAGTATTAATGCATTCTTTGATTTTTGGGACTAAGTTCATGAAATAGCTTCTTCAACTTCTCTCACTTTATTTTTAGGATGGCCGTCTGCAAAAGCTGCCTTGGGCGTTAACCCCAGAATGCGGAACATATCCATGTCTGCATTATACTCCGGATTAGGCGTTGTCAGCAATTTATCTCCGGCGAAAATAGAATTTGCACCTGCCATAAAGCACATTGCCTGTTCTGCGATGGAAAGCTCCAACCGTCCCGCAGACAACCTAACTGCTGCATCGGGCATTACTAAACGGGCAGTTGCGATCATGCGTACCAATTCATCAAAGGGTACACGCTTGTTGTTGGCAAGGGGCGTACCTTCAACCGGTACCAATACATTAATAGGCACTGATTCAGGATGCTGGGGAAGATTGGCAAGCGTCAACAACATACCTATGCGATCTGCATCTGTTTCCCCCAGTCCTATAATACCACCGCTGCATACTGAAATACCTGCATTCCGCACATTAGCTATAGTATTTAAACGATCATCGTAAGTGCGGGTCGTAATTACTTCGCTGTAATGCTCTTCCGAAGTATCTATATTATGATTGTATGCATAAAGACCGGCTTCTGCCAATCTTTCCGCCTGGTAAGGAGTGAGCATACCAAGTGTGCAGCATACTTCGAGGTCTAATTTATTTACTTCTTTCACCATATCCAATACACGGTCAAAGTCGCTGTTATCGCGTACTTCGCGCCATGCGGCGCCCATGCAGAAACGGGATGCGCCTCCGGCTTTAGCATTTTCAGCAGATCTTAATACTTCATCCACTTTCATCATGGCGTGTACTTTCACATCAGTATGGTGCCGGGCTGACTGGGGACAATAACCACAATCTTCAGAACAACCACCAGTTTTTATGGAAAGAAGGCTGCTGATCTGTACTTCTCCGAAAGTATGGTTCTGCTTATGCACTATTGCTGCATCCAGCACTAACGACAGCAGCGGACGATCATAGATTTCCCTTATTTCCTCCTTAGTCCAGTTATGACGAATATTACCCATGTATATTATGATTATGGTGCGAAACTATTTGATTTTCGGGAGTAAATAAAATTTTGGTTTTATGGCATGATTCTTGAAGCTGTATTCAAAATACAAAGAAGTACCTCCGGCACAGTTAACCCATTTAAAAAATTAAAGGCAATACAGCAAAATGAAAGGTAGCGTATTGGCTTTAATGTTGAGTAATGAATTTACGATTCAGAAAGGCGTTTATAGATGGCAAGCCTGAAGGTACCACTTTTTGTTTTTCAGTAAAAATCCGGTACGGAGGAGGTCAATTAACGTTTCTTCTTTGGTTTTTTATGTATTTTTGAAAACTTCAAACAATCAGACTTCATATGAAAAAAGCGCTTTTATCATTATCCGTCCTTGCTGTTATTCTTGCTTTTACAGCCTGCAAAAAGAATAATCCGGCACCTGCCAATACTGCCAATGTAATGTTTGTGAATGGCTGCGCCGGAACGGTTAATGTGGATGTATCTGTAAATAACACCAAGCTGAATTCAGCCAGTAACCTTGCGTTTTTAAAGAATTCAGGTTACCAATCAATAGCCCAGGGAACGGCAGTTCCTATAGCATTTGCATTAACGGCAACCGGCACTCCATTGATCAGCGCTACTGAAAGCCTGACTACAAATGCCCATTATTCCGTTTTTGCAGGAGGCCTGGTTTCAGGAACATCAACATCTTTAGTTTTTGCAACAGATGACCTTACCGCACCTTCTTCAGGAATGGCAAAAGTGCGGTTTATAAATCTAAGCTCCGATAATCTGAATACGAGCTGCTATGTTGGATCAATAAAAGTAGATTCTAATGTGGCATATAAAACTTGTACCCCTTTTTTCGAGGTATCACCAATAACTGCTAAAATTGCAATGATAGATCAGGTTGTTCTTACAAATTCAGGAGAGCTTAGCGGCCAGCAAATAAGCGCAGGGAAAATTTATACATTTATGCTCACCGGTACATCAACCGGCAGTCTAACTTCGGTACTTACTTTGACACTAATTAATAATAACTAAGAAGTTTGTCATTTTCGATGGCAAATTATGGCAAATCAATATCTTCAAAAGCATCAGGCAAAAGCTGGCATAGTCGCCAATCATTGGTGGCTACTCCTTCCAAAGTAATAATGTAATCCTCCTCCAAATGTAAAAGCAACTGCCGTATTATTATGCGATGCTGAAACCTGTCCATAACCCCCTTCCAGCGAGAAACCAAAATGATTGGCAAATATCAGTTGGTAGCCCACTCCCAAATCATAAGCTATTGCTGACCCTGAATAATGATAAATCCCATCATTATATCCCCACTGCATAAAACCGGCACCGCCAAACAGATAGGGGTAGTGAGTAACGGTGCCGCTATGGATATGGAACCTGTAAATATACCTTGCGCCATAGAATGATAATCCGTAATTACCTGTACTTGCGGGTGCAGCTATACCCTCAATAACTGAATGTTGAGAAACCGCATATTTTAATGATATTCCAAAAAATGGCGCGGTATATGTTACTCCTAAACCCACTTTATATTTTACAGGCGTATTTCTGTTTTCAGAAGGAATTGTATTTGTATAAGCAGCGCTGTCATCCATATCATCAGAAGGCTCTTCAATATTATGTTTTCCTTTCACAACCAGGTTATCCTTATCTTCCATATCATCGCCCCTGTTAGTATTCCGTTCACGGGTTACGGTTGTTCCCTGGTATCCGCCGCCTTCGTTTACCGTTTTGCCAAAATAATAATGGAACCCGCTGCCAAAAGTGATGTTATAGACCGCATCTGATCTCAGTGCCGATAATTCGCCATAACCAACTTCTCCGGAGAATGCAAAATGGTTACCAAGAATCACTTCGTAGCCCGCCCCTGCATAATATCCTATTGCAGAACCGGAATACTTATAAAAACCATCATTATAAGCCCATTTCAAAGATCCGGCACCTGCAAAGAAGTAGGGATAGGAAGTAGCTACCCGGCTTAAAAATGGTAATGAATAGAACTTTAGCCTATATACATACCTTGCCCCGTAAAATGAGAGCCCATAAATATCGGAACCTGCCGGGGAAGCAATACCTTCAATAACGGAATGTTGGGTGAGCGCGTACTTCAGGGAAAGTGAATAAAACGGCCAGCTATACTGTATCCCTAAACCCACTTTATACTTAGGTTTACGGATGACAGTTTCAACAGGATCCAACTGTGCATGAAGGCCCGTAAAAATAAGTATTGCCGCTGAAACCAGGATTAATTTCTTCATCAAAATATAGTTGTGGCGCTAAAGTAATAATTATATTAATAGAATGAAAACCATTTGAGAAGCGCATTATACTTCACACCGGATAAAAATGTGCAAAGAGGTTTCTCGCAAAGGCGCAAAGCCGCCAAGGATAATGAATTGATAATAAGTAAATTATAAAATCAAGGCCGCAAAGTCCTGCATATTAAATAATGCACAATTTTAT
>CAISOH010000090.1 GCA_903887005.1 uncultured Bacteroidota bacterium
AACTCCAGTCAAAATAATCCAAAATCTTTCATAGCGCGAATATCTATTGCAGAAAACCATTATCCTACCGTCGCTTTTTCTTTCATCCTCTCGAACCTTAAGCCAACACAGTATTACTCTAATAATAGTTTGAGCTACAACTGCCGCAATGGCAAGCCCAACCCAACAAACATTGTTGAATACCATATCTTCAATTTTATTTTCCATAGTCCTTTTCAATGTCTCATGCTAAAACGCTTCTTCATTTTTTCGCATTTCAGGTGTCATATTTATAATATACCCCCACCAAAAATTAATCTCAAAATTCCAAAAATTATCGCAACGCCACACATTGTTTTACCGCCACTTGACCCAGAAATACTACTAATTATTAAACCGACTATTGCAACTGGTATTACAATCCAATTTAACCATCCAAGCAATGGAATAAATGCGAGTAACATACCAAGCAAACATATTATTCCAATTATGCTGCTTATGATTTTTGTTAGTGTTTGCATAAACTAAATTTTCGTAAAAATAAAAAAAGGTTTTAAGTTTTAATCTAATACTTTTTTCACGCTGTTGCCTAAAGTGGCCGACTAATGGCCTTATCGTTGAGTGTACGTTCCGCTTAAACAGATATTTGCCCCATGATATAACATGCCGCAGCTCCCTTCTATTACTTCAATTCGGTTATTTTCTTTGAAATAAAATAATATTTTACAGTCATTCTCACCTTTAAAACACGCCTTGTCTTTGTCGGTAAATATTGCTTTCTCTGAAATGTTACCCGAATAGCCTGAATTATTAATTACTTTGATGGTAAAGCCAAAAGAAGTGTTGTTTTTATCAGTAATAATAATTACACCTTTATCAATAGCGCATTCACTACCGTTCTCGATTTTATACACATCTTCGCCAATGCCACTATTTCCTTTTATTAGATTATCAATTTCTTTTTCCTCGTCAGTTCTCCTTTCTTGCAATTCCGATTGAAATTGCTCATCGGTGATTTGTTTTTTCGTTTGATCTTGCTCGTCAGCTTCTTTCTCTATCTTTTCCTGTTTATCTTTTATATAACCGTTATCCTGTAGTTTTTTAAACAAGGGGTCATTTCCCATTGCAATCTTTTCAAAAAAATTTCCTTTGTTATAGTGGTCTATTAATAATTGGATGTCGCTATTATCGATATAGGTATTTTCAAAAGTAAAATGATCTTTAGCAAATACTTTGATTCCTCCACCAGCGTCAATATAGTGAAAAGGCAGAGTTGCCAATAACCCTAAAATAACAATTAATATCAAAGTAATAAGTGCTTTCATAAGCTATGCTCTAATGAAATATTTTCATTGTCTATCGCTCAAAATGTTTTGTCGTAATAGACCTTTCCTGATAACTGATTGGCAACTACTATCCTTACTTTATTTGCGGCAATAGCATCATTTTTGGCAGTAAACCATCGCCAAAAATTGCAAAATCTATATGTAAATACTTCATGATGGTCTGGAGTAAATAAAAAATAAACATTGACATCTGGATTCTTTTCAATTTCTAAACCATTCCTTTCATCAATTTGCAAAAATAATTGTTCATCATATACTGTGCCTCCAGTTACACCAGCTCCAGCACAAAGGAAATTTCCTAACTCATTTCCAACCTCTTTTGTTGGCAACCCTTTAAGTACAATAAATCTTTCATCCTCTATCTTTAGTGACTTTGGAGGAATAGCGATGCTCTCGTCATATCCACTGAATCCTCTCGCCATATTTTGACGCAATAAAATGGTGAAACCTCGTCGTTTAACGTCATATGCAATCTTAGAAAAAGCACGCTCTCTAACATGGCTATATACCGTATGTAGCATTTCATTTCGCAATGTTTTTAGTTTATTTAAATACCCCTTGTATTCTTCTGTTTCTTTAAAAACCTTGATTTGCAAATCAGTTGAGTAACCTTTCAGCGTAAAGTATTTGAATACATCTAAGTAAAATATACTATAAATTGCCACCCCATGAATATCCGTTGTCTTTTCTAAAATTCTTGAAAGTTCAGATTTTGCGCTCGTGTTTGGATTTTGTACACTTGTAGTATCTGTTTGTAATTTTGCGGTTATTGAGTCCAGAATTTTTTGCGCAAAATTTGATTGCTCAGTATTAGGATATTTCTCTATAAAAAATTTTATAGTATTGGGTGACCCGTCATTGATAGCACTATTGTAGGCAATTTCAATTATTTTCTGCCGTGCTTTTTCAGAATACATACCATTTGGATATTTTTCTAAATACGCAGTAAAAATATTGCTGTTTGTATCAGTTTCTATAGCTCTATATGCCGCCTCCGCCATTAATCCTTTTGCATTATTTAGTTCTTCTGCGTCAGGATATTTTTTGATGAATTCAGCATATGCATCTTCGGTATTTTGTTGCTTGGCAATATGGAAAGCTATACTATCGCGCTTATGTTCAACAATTTGAACGTATTTGCTTTCAGGATATTTTTGCAAGAACATCTCATAATCTGAAATGTTATTTTTTTTCAAAGCAAAATGATACCCTATCAATTCCATTTTTGATATTGCATACGGCGTAAAATGCGAGTCAGGATATGTGTCAATAAATTTTTGAAAGTCGCTTTCACTTTGTGAATTAGACACGGTCGCATAAGCAATTGAATCGCGCCTGTAAACAGCTATTTTATAAAAGGAGCACGAGTCATTAAACTTATTCAAATAATCCTCGTATAGAGCGATGGTAGCATAAATAGGAACATTATCAAGAGCATTTTTGCAAATATCGGATTGGTTCGATTGTAACGATTGAAGCGTTATGCCATCATTGTCTAATTCTTTGATAGTTTTAGTATCCCGAAGGCTCGTATATGCTGAAACTGATTCACGCGCTCTAAGAAAAGCATTATATAAGTTGTAAGCAGGGTTCGGCTTTTGTTGATAAAAGCGGCTGTAATAAAAAAGCGCGCTGACATCATTTGGATTATCGGTAAGGTTTCTTTTTAGAATCTTTTCCGCCTTGTCAAAATGCTCCTTCTCGAAAAGTTTATCGTAATCTTGGGCTTGAGCGTTTATTTTGCAAATTGAAACTATAAGCACAACAATGATGAAATGGCAGACACCTAAAAGTTTCTTAGTATCGATGACAAATTTTTGAACAATAGGTTTCATTTTTAGTTTGATTTGTTGGTTTTTTATTTTATCCATTACTTATTTTATTCGAGTATGCAGTCATTTTCTTTTCTATAAGTGCTATACATAATGCTACCACTTTCTTCTAAAAAAACTACGAAAGCAAATCTGGAGCCTCTGCAAAGTTTCGGGTATTTTTCTATGGCTCTTATAAAATATTCAGACAAAGAACCGATATTTTTAAATTCTCTTCTTCTAAATATCATAAGGCGCAAATCTGCGTTACAAAACAAAAGTTTCTGAAAATCGAATTTAATTTCGGCTTCGATTTCTTTCCACTCACATTCTACTGCTAATGGAAACCCGGTTGGACAATATTGATCCACAGGATATTTTTTAGGATGATCATTATTGATTTCTTTCTCCCCTTTGCCATCGCCCTCATCTAAATACCAATGAATATCATAAAGCCATTCATTGCCTCTAAGTTTGTCCTTCACTTTTTCATAGGAAGTATTTTTTTTTAGCAACTTCGCTATTTCATTGTAAATAACTTCATCTATTCCATTTGAATATACTCTTCTGTATGGGAGATATTCCATAGATAAAAAAGTTAGAAGATTTTTTATATACTTTGTTTGCTTCCTTGTTTGATCCCCTTTGTCAAGTCCTTTAGTGTCTTTTTTTCCCTTTCTATTTCAAAGAATATAGACTTAGTTGCCTCTAACGATTTAATTATTTCCGGCAATTTTATGTCAAGTTCCTCAATGCCGACTATATCGGACGAATTACGCCAGTTTAATTTTAATGCTTTTATTTCCATCAATATTGCATTTTAGATGAACTAATATAAATCCTTTATAAAAAATCAGCGTGGGACATTTGCCCACACCTGTATCTGAGGGAGTCGAAGCACTGTGCACAGAGTAAAGCAACGCCCACGCTTTGCGTGAGCGTTTGCCAAAGCTTCCTGTGCACTTGAATTTTTCGACTTTTCAGATACAGAATAAATTAGCCAAACGCTATATGTTCTTGTTTACTTCTTTCGTATTGCTATATTTCGTTTTGTCATTTGGTTGCAACAAAAGTAGTAATTATATTTTACGAGGCTTAATATTCTTATCTCAAATAGCGGGCTATTAGCAAACAACTATTTTCAATGGCAGGCGACTGGTTTCCGACTAAATCTAACCCTAATCTAAACATCGAGCGTATCAACGCCGAAAAGTATTGTTTAACAACTTTTGATATTTTTGCAGCATGGCAGACAATAAAGACATACAAATACCTTCACGGTTGCAGATATTTAATAAACTCATAATAAAATTTGACGAGGAGTATCAGAACTTGCTGAAGGTGCAGGATTATTCGACCGATGAAAAAATTGAGCTGACAGAACACCTGTTGAAAGCCACCGATTACATTCAAGAGTATGTAAAGACGCAAGACAGCAAAGACTGGAAAAAATACGCTGATGCGGAAACTGAGCTGCTGAAAAAATACCGGGGAAGGTTAAAGGCTTATACGGATATTCAATTCTATAAATACTTTGACTTCCGCTTAGTTCTTGCTCACAAGGAAATAATTACACAGGAGCAATTTAATTCGATGAAAAGTGCTGCCGAGCAATCGTTATCAGTTGAGGAAATTGATTTGTTTCTTTCCGATGTGAACCATTTACTTTCCTTATCGCTGCACTTTCTTTATTTATCTGATACCGGCAAGGCAGAGCCTACACCACTGCCAGTTACGTTAAACGATACGGATAACGTAACAGACGAGCCAGATAAAGATGTTACAAAAGCAAGACAGCTACTTACTATGTACTATTTTCTTAAAGCATCTTTTGGCATTGAAGCAAGGGATAAAAATTCAGCAAGCGGCATAGTGAGATTTATTCACCTGATGACTGGTACAAAATTCACGACCATTCAGAATTCCGATATATATAAGAAATATTTGCGAATGCCCAATTACAAGACGGATAGCAGACTGATAGAAGACCTAAAGTTTATCCGGCCTTACTTTGTTGACTTGGGATTGGAAAGCGCAATTAAGATGGTAGATGAGGAAATAAAAAGAGCCATAAAAGAACTGCCGTACAATGAGCGGAAGAAATATAAAGGTGAATTGGAGTAGCGCTTATTCTTAAACGTAAGTAAACGTCTTGTGACGTCTTTGACGTCTAAAGCAGACGTCACTCCTTCTTTTCTGACGTCTTTGCTGTATTCCTGCCATACCTGACGCTTATTCAGATAATATCCAATATCCTGCTTCCGTTTAACGTAATCACATCAGGATATTATTAGGCAGCTTGTCCATTAGGCGAGGTTGCCAGCTATGTTTTTGCCTGTTTCTACCGTTTAATGTAATTACGGTTTGACGTAATAACCGTTTAACGTCAAATGGTAATTTAGATGTCCCATCTCTCAAGACCAGTGCAAATTATTTTGTAAAAATAGGTACACCAATAGGGGCATACCACCCTTCAATCCTGTCGTAATTTTATTTTTTTCCGGCGGTAAAAAGGCAGACTGTTTTTTAAGGACAACAATGAGTGTCCTTTAAAAAATTCAAAAGGATAGGTATCCCAATAGGGGCATCCTACCCCTAAAATCGGTCGGAACTTTGTACTAACCAAATTCAAACAACATGGTAATGACTAATGCACAAGTGAAGTCCCACACAGTTCATGTGGACGTACTGATGGATGTATTGCGCATCCTTTTCAACAATGAAATTTCCTTCACGGTGGAAGGAATAAACGAGGAAGAGAATACACTACTCGTCAGGACAAATACCAATGCAAAGCTGACAAGGCATAAGAAGGCATTGGAAAATATTAAAACACTGGTTTCCGATTATGGCTACTTCCGTCATGGCTCTGACAGCGGAAACAATATGGGGATTGACCTCGATGATGAGGAAGAATAAAAAGTAAAACTTTAAAAACCAAAAGGAATGAACGAAACAGAAAAAAAATGCTTGCATTGCGGAGAACCCATGCAGGCTGGCCGAAGCACAAAGAAGTATTGTTCGGATAGCTGCAAACAGGCGGCATTTTATAACCGGGCAGCTCAACAGGTTGTTACGTTGAACGATAACGAACCTTTTAACGATAGCGATGAGGAAAATGAAAATGTCATGGAGGACAGTCATGAAGCAACGGAGCAATATAGTCGCCATGAATCAGACGAGTTACCGTTTAACGTAACTGCTAATAAAAACGATGACGAAAAGCCTGCTATAAAACAATCATACTCCGTCCCGGCAAAGATGAAAAAACCAACACATAGCCAGGAAGATCATGAGGAAGACGAACAGGCCTTACCTTTCAACTCAAAGCATGGAAGTAAAATTCGGATGACCGAAGAGCCGTTTAACGTTAAACAGAAGGCAGCAAACGTAATAAAGCCCAAGCTCAATGTTGACGAAGAAGAAGAACCGTATGAATGGGTACGCTCGGAATTGGTTGATGGAATCGGAGATCATGTGAATGACAACTACACTACAACCGAAATGTTCCAGTATCCTAAAAAGTATTGGTATAGCTCTGATTTGGAAAAGGTGAAATGGGTCAGTATTCGCTTCCGCTGCATTATAGAAAACCTGCTTAGGTTTGATAGAGCTGAGGTGGAACGGAAAACTATATTAACTATGAATAAGGCTTTAAAAGCAATGGTAGAAGCGTGGAATTTTAAGTTTCTCCCGTACAATTACCCGCTCAAAAATGAGGTAAGAGAACTTCAAAAAGCCATTGAAGCGTTATCAAAGTCGGGTAAAAAGAGGCTCCGACTTTGTATCAGCAAGGAAAGAAAAGTAAAGCTGGTGGCCTTGCGATTTCAGTTAGCAGACGTCGTGCCGTTTGTAAGATTTAGTCAGTTGGATTTCAGTAAATAGTAGAACTATGAATAACAGATCAAGAGAGCCGCCCGGAGAAAAAAGGAAACCGGGTGTTGAGCAAGTATTAATCACAAAAAAACTAAAAGCAAATGAAAAAAACAGTTACAACTAAACAATTAGAAGTTCCGGTAGGCGCATTAATGGAAGTAGCAGACCTGCTTATTGAAAACGAAATAACCCATCAGATGGTTGCGACAGATGAGGATAATGACACCATAACCATAGAAGTTGAATATGACCGAGACGAACGGGACACTATTCACGAGGTTGAAGATGCCATAGACGACTACGAAGGTGACGATGAGGAGGAGGATGCAGACAGCGAGGAAGAAGAAGATAGTAGTCAGTAGTTATTCAGTCTTTATTAAGCTCAACATGGAGGGGTGCTTGCCCCTTCATGATTCTGTGTAGGTGTAGATAAATAGTTAAATTAGGAATTCGACAAAATTTAAGTTCACAGAAAGCGTATTTTAGATGTGGAAAAGACAATCAGGAAAGAAAAGGAGATTACCGACGATAACGGTACGACCAAAAATTGAGATTGAAGACAAATTGCCGTTATCGAAATGCAAGCAGATTCTAAAGGAGATGGACGTAAGCTGTACCGATGAGGAAATTCTTATTGTAAGGGATTGGCTTTATGACCTTGCCGCCATAACCTACGATGACTACTTTAAAGAGCAGGGCGGGATTACAATACCATTGACCACTAAACAAGACGATTATGAGGAAAGCAATTATTTACGTGCGAGTTAGCACAGATGAGCAGAGCGAGAAAGGATATAGCCTTGCACATCAGGAAGAAAGACTGAGATTGTATTGCAAACAGCACGACATAGAAGTAGCAGGCTTTTATAAAGAAGACCACTCCGCTAAGAGCTTCGACCGTCCGGCGTTCACGCAGCTATTAACCTTCCTCAAGAAAAATAAGAAAGCAGTTGATTTATTGTTATTCCTGAAATGGGACAGGTTTAGCCGGAATGCAGGAGATGCTTATGGCATGATTAATCAGCTTAACAAACTTGGAGTTGAGCCTCAAGCTATAGAGCAGCCATTAGACTTAAATGTGCCGGAGAACAAAATCATGCTTGCCTTCTACCTTGCTGCACCGGAAGTGGAAAACGACCGCCGTTCACTCAACGTAATAGCAGGTACACGCAGGGCTATGAAAGAAGGTAGGCATTGCACTTGGGCACCCATTGGTTACAGGAATATTCGCACTGAAGAAAACAGGCCGATTATTGTTCCGAGCAAAGACGCACAATTGGTAAACTGGCTATTTGAGGAAGTAGCTAAACAGGAAAACAATGTAGTGGACATTTGGCGGATGGTAGTTACCAAAGGACTAAAGATAAGCAGGAGCAATATTTTCAACATGCTCCGTAATCCTATATACATGGGTAAGATTTTTCTACCTGCCTATAAGGATGAAGAAGCTATGCTGGTACGAGGCATACATGAAGCTATTATTTCAGAGGGTCTTTTCTACATGGTGCAGGATATACTTGATGGCAGGAAACCCAAACACCCTTCAGTACACACCGGAAAGGATGAGCTGCCATTAAGGGGCTTTTTAATGTGCCGTAAATGTGGGGCTAAATTAACGGGCAGTGCGTCAAAAGGACGAGGTGGCAGATACTTTTATTACCATTGTACGAGCAGTTGTGGCGAACGGTATAGGGCAGAGGAGGTCAATGAACAATTCTCGACCGAATTGCTAAAGACCATTCCGAACGAAAAAGCCATTTGTTTTTTTGAGCATATAGCGGAAGACTACTTTAAAAAAGTAGGAAAGGCTAAATCAAATAACCTGCAAGCTATTGACGAGGCAATAGAGAAGAACAGGATGAGAATTACCAGTGCTTTGCGGAGAATGTCTGATGAAGAAATTAGTCCAGTTGATTACAGGGATATAAAAAATTTATATGAACCCGAAATAGAGAAACTGATAAAAAGGAAGCAGGAAATAAAACTGGTTGATGATAACCTTGTTAGGTACATAAACACTGTTACGAAGGGGCTTAGAACGCTGCCTGTTTACTATAAGATGGCGGCATTATCTACCAAGCAGCGGATTATCAGTTCGATGTACCCTGAAAAGTTGGTTTACGAAAATAAAACTTATCGAACCCCGGTTATAAATGAAGCTGTGCGCATAATAAGCAAGCCGGACGGGGTTTTCAGCGGGTTAGAAGAAAGACAGGTCTCCAAAAATGGAGACCTGTCTAATTGGGTAGTTCGACTAGGATTCGAACCTAGACAAACAGAGTCAGAGTCTGTGATGCTACCGTTACACCATCGAACTGTTTATTTCGGAGTGCAATGTTAGGGGTATTTCCGAAAAATGCAAAATTAAACAACTCTTATTTAACTA
>CAISOH010000091.1 GCA_903887005.1 uncultured Bacteroidota bacterium
ATAGCTGTATATCATAGCGCTAAAAGCGTATTATCATAAAACTTCAATTTGCCAAATCCAAAATCTTATCTGAACTTTGTTCCCGCCACAGCTATTTTCGGCGACGGAGGGTGTTCCCAAAAGCAAAAAATACCCACAAGAGCTGGAAAACTCCCCGCTTTTTTTCAAAGAGGGGATGCCATATCAAACGACTGTTTGATATGGCTGGGGTGATAAGACGGGTACTGTTAGGTTGAGTGTTGAATCTGGACAGAGCTATTATATAAATCAGGCTAATCACGGTTAATCAGGTCAATCAGTGGTTCATAGTATCTCCCTCTCTTTTGGAGAGGGTCGGGGAGAGGTCAGTGTACAGAAAACGTACAGATAATGTACAGTTCTTTCCGGCTATTTTTTCAACAACCAATTGAAAACCAACAGAATAAACCTCTGAAAGAGAAAATAAAAAAAATCTTTGAAAAAGTGTACAATTTAAATTTATGATAATATCAGGACACCAAAAAATCAGGCACCAAAAGAGCAAAGAATGCGCAACTGAGAGCAAAGAATGCGCAAGAATTTGTGAATATTTTTTTGATAACTAATTGATTTTCAATATTAGTCTGCGCAACAATCACCAAAATAAAAAAATCAAACTAGAATTGCGCAAAACCAGTTAACCCTTTCTGTCATTGGCAGCTTTTCGCCGAACAACAATTAACTTTTAAACCAAATATGTTCCACCGCATTTTCGCACCTTCACATTTGTATATTTTCACATTAATTCCACATTTTCATATTTTCACATTCATTAAGCCATTCAGCCATTACGCAATTAAGCCATTATTAATGTAAGATTAACTTTTTATTGGGGGAAATGTCTTTTATGGATTTGGTGTGTTTGGATTACAACTAATAACTTTACAAACTTAACATACCTTTGTCGGCCTTACAAGAAATGAAATTCATGAAAAAAATTATTTTTCCGGTTATAGCAATAGCATTCCTGTTTATTATGCCGGGTTGCTCCACTAAATTCAATGTAGCGGCACCTTATAAAAATATCACTGTCATTTTCGCATTTCTAGACCAGAATGATACCGCCCACTATATACGCATTCAAAAGGCTTTCCTGGACCAGAATAAAAGCGCGGTTACCATGGCCAAGGAACCGGATTCCAGCTATTATGCCAGCCTGAACGTTCGGGTAGAACTACATGATTTTTCGGGCAACCTGGTTAAGACTATTCCGCTGAACAGGGTTGACCTGAACCTGGAAGGTTATCAAAAGAGTCCGGGTGTATTTTTTACCTCGCCTAATTACGCCTATAAATTCACTGACCTGCTAAACCCCAATTATATCTACCGCATTAAAGTCACCAACCCTGTAACCGGGGAAACAGACTCTGCCGAGGCGCCCGTGATCGAAGATATCGCCAGCACCAGTTTTCCACCGCCATTTTACGTATATCTCATTGACGATTCAAACGGCGTGCGTACAGGCCTGGACTTTGCGGCAACAGGTATTAACAAGCATATTCCGATCCATTGCAACTACTCACCCGTAAATAATTTTAGTTTTGAAGGGCTTTCCAACCCGGCCGTTATTTCCCAGTTATTTATCAGGTTCAACTGGGTTGACTCTAATATTGTCAGCCATCAGAAAGCAGCACATTCCTATGATTATGATGCGGGATACCAGTCTATAGCAAACAACAATTTCGACTATACAATAGATGACATTTCTTTATATACAGCAATGGCTACCGGCCTGGGAACAGCGCCTGCAAATACACAAAGATTAATAGACAGGAGCGATATAATCGTTTACCTGGGAACACAGGATTTCTCGAACTACCAGCAAACCAGCCTTACACAGGGTACCGGCCTTACCGGTTCTGAAATTGAACCCATATATACAAATATTAAAGGAGCAAACGTATTGGGGTTATTTACCTCAAGAGCTATGAAAAGTGGCAAGCTGACAATTACCTTAAATACCATTGACTCCCTGATGCTGCATCCGTTGCTGCAAAATGCAAACATTAAGGGGACAGCTTATTAAACCCCCAACCCCTGAAGGGGAGCTACCCCAATTCCTTAACGGGAGCATATTATATTTTTTCAGTCCTAATGACGTTTTTAGCCGATTGTCTGTGTGGCTACTCCTATTCCTGACAGGATATCTGCCAATATTTCAGATAAAAAAGAATGGCATATTCATTGAGTAGTCTTAATTGACTAAAATCGTGTCTGTTCACAGACGAGGTATTATGACAATTTAAATAACTAATAGAATAAACAATAAATATATTATGGCAAAAATTATCGGAATTGACTTAGGAACAACCAACTCTTGTGTATCTGTAATGGAAGGCAACGAGCCAGTGGTTATTGCAAATGATGAAGGACGCCGCACAACGCCTTCTGTAGTGGCATTTTTGAAAAACGGGGAACGTAAGGTTGGAGACCCGGCCAAGCGCCAGGCTATCACTAACCCCATTAATACGGTACAATCCATAAAGCGTTTTATGGGCCGCCGTTTTGATGAAGTAACAGATGAGATCTCGCATTTCAACTATAAACTGACAAGGGGTGACAATAATACTCCCCGCGTGGATATTGACGGACGTCTTTATACCCCACAGGAAATTTCAGCAATGATCCTTCAGAAAATGAAAAAGACCGCTGAAGATTTTCTTGGTTATGAAGTAAAAGAAGCGGTTATCACCGTACCCGCCTATTTCAACGACGCACAGCGCCAGGCTACAAAAGAAGCCGGCGATATAGCCGGGCTGAATGTACGCCGTATCATTAATGAGCCTACAGCAGCAGCGCTGGCTTATGGCATGGACAAACAACACAAAGACAGCAAGATCGCAGTTTTCGACCTCGGCGGCGGAACATTCGACGTATCCGTTCTGGAACTGGGTGATGGCGTTTTTGAAGTAAAATCAACCAATGGTGATACCCACCTTGGCGGCGATGACTTTGATAAAGTGGTGATGGACTGGCTGGCAGATGAATTCAAGAAGGAAGAAGCTATGGACCTGCGCAAAGATCCAATGGCATGGCAGCGTCTGAAAGAAGCTTCTGAAAAAGCTAAGATCGAACTGTCATCTTCGCAGGAAACAGAAATTAACCTGCCATATATTACCGCTATTGACGGCGCGCCAAAGCACCTGGTTCGCAAGCTCAGCAGGGCTAAATTCGAGCAGCTTTCAGATAAGCTTATCGAGCGTACACTGGAGCCTTGCCGCAAAGCGCTGAAAGACGCAGGTATTACTGCCGCCGAAATAGACGAAGTAATATTAGTAGGCGGTTCAACCCGCATACCAAAAGTGCAGGAAGTGGTAGAGAAATTCTTTGGCAAGAAACCCCATAAAGGCGTTAACCCGGATGAAGTGGTAGCTATTGGTGCGGCCATACAGGGCGGCGTACTGACAGGCGATATTAAAGATGTATTGCTGCTTGACGTGACTCCGCTGTCTCTTGGTATCGAAACCATGGGCGGCGTAATGACAAGGCTTATAGAATCTAACACGACTATACCTACCAAGAAAAGTGAAACATTCTCAACAGCGAGCGACAGCCAGCCAAGCGTAGAAATAAACGTAATTCAAGGCGAACGCCCGATGGCTAAGGATAATAAAAACCTGGGCCGTTTCATACTCGACGGCATTCCACCGGCACCACGCGGCGTACCGCAGATAGAAGTCATCTTTGACATTGATGCGAATGGTATGCTCCACGTAACCGCGAAAGATAAGGGAACCGGCAAACAGCAAAACATACGTATTGAAGCAGGAAGCGGTCTGAATAAAGAAGAAGTAGAACGCATGAAGAATGAAGCGAAAGCCAACGAAGAATCAGATAAGAAAGTACGTGAGCGTGTGGAAAAACTGAATAAAGCGGATGGCCTGGTTTTCAATACAGAAAAACAACTGAAAGAATACGGCGATAAAATACCAGCTGAAAAACGCGCTCCGATAGATGCAGCAGTTACCAAGCTGAAAGAAGCACAGAAAGCCGAAGACCTGGATGCAATAGACAAAGCCGAAGCAGAACTGAACGCTGCATGGATGGCCGCCAGTGAAGAAATGTATAAGGCAGGACAGCAGCAAGGCGCACCAGCCGGTGATGGTCACCCGGGCGGACAGCAACAGCAGCAAAATGCAGGACATGATGAAAGCCATGTAGCAGACGCTGAGTATGAAGAAGTGAAGTAATAACCCCAAACCCCTCCCGCTAAAAAAGCGGGACCTTGTTCCGGGGCTTAGCAGGAGAATATAACTTAAACGGCAGGATGTGATCCTGCCGTTTAGTTTTATCAGATTGGTATAAATATCCTGATTGAATTTTTATCATTTCCTCCTCACAAACCCAATAAAATCAGTTCCGGGAATTTCTTTTGCATCTGATTGGCGCAACATCGTTACCAATTGCCCGCGATGGTATGTGGAATGGTTAAAGATATGGTGTAGTACCTGGAAGACCGGTGTTTTATGAGATGTTTTTTTGAGATCATAATACTGCAGTACATGCTGTAATGCATAGTCGTCATACTGTTTTTGAATAAACTGTTCTAATGCAACAGATACACGCTGCCAATCCGTGCAGGCCTCTTCAAAAGTTCCTTTAAAATCGCTTGCCATCCAAACGGGATGTTCAACCAGTAGGAGACGCTGCAACCAGATAAATTCTGCGCTCCATATATGGTAAACAGTAGAACGGACAGAAGGAAAGCTACTTATTATTTCCTTATCAACGGCGCCATCCCCAAGTTTTAGCAGCGCATCCATTATCCTTTTATTCGCCCATATATTATATCCGGCATATTGCAATAGTAATTCCTTCATGGTATATTATCTTTACCCAAAATTAGAACTAAAAATGACTGATAAAAATATTTCTTCAGGCTTTGATACCCTCTGCATCCATGGCGGGCATACAGCCGAGAGCAACAGGGCGCATCTTACCCCAATATATGCATCAAGCACTTATACCTTCGACAGTGCGGAGCAGTCGATAGCGACATTTAAAGGCGAGGAGAAAGGATACATTTATGGCCGCTGGGGTAACCCCACTATTACCGAGGCCGAAGAAAAGATAGCCTTGCTGGAAGCTTTCGGGCTGAAAGGTATAGACGGGAATCCTTTGCAGCTAAAGGCAATACTGCATTCGTCGGGTATGGCAGCAATTTGCACAATGTTGCTGGGTAATATAAAATCGGGACAAAAAATAATCACACACTATTCACTCTATGGCGGCACTCATGAACTGGTAGAAAAAATATTGCCAGACCTGGGAATTGAAGCGCTGATCGTAAATTTTCATGACCTGAATAAAGTGGAAGACGCTATTAAAGCAGATACCAGCATTGCACTCATGCATATAGAAACACCGGCAAACCCTACCCTGCAATGCCTGGACCTTGAAGCATTATCGGCACTCGGTAAAAAATACGGTCTAGCGGTTTGTGTTGACAATACTTTCGCCACACCCTACCTGCAACACCCATTTAAGTATGACGTGGATTATGTAATGCATTCTACCACCAAATTCCTGAACGGGCATGGCACTGCAATTGGCGGTATCCTGTTAGGTAAGGACGTTGATAAAATGAACAGTAGCATAACAAAGATGCACCGGTTACTAGGTGGCAACAGCAATGCATTCGATGCATTCCTGCTTACTAACGGGTTGCGCACTTTCGGATTGCGCATGGAACGCCATTGCAGCAATGCAGCAGAGGTTGCCAGCTACCTGGATAAACACCCCGGTATTGCCAGGGTTAACTATTTAGGCCTTGCCAGCCACCCTGACCTAATTATTGCTGAGAAACAAATGAAGCATCCCGGAGCTATGCTTAGTTTTGAACTAAAGGGCGGCTTTGACGCAGGCATCAGCTTCATTAATAAGCTGAAGATGTGCACCAATGCTGTATCTCTCGGCACCTGCGATACACTGGTATCACATCCTGCTTCAACCACGCACCTTGGTGTAACAAGGGAAAAACGGATAGAATTTGGTATCACAGATGGACTGATAAGAATGAGCGTGGGTATTGAAAATGTGGCAGATATTTTGAATGATCTGGAACAGGCAATACCCCAAACCCCTAAAGGGGCTTAGCTTGTGAATATGCATTCAGCTTTTGAATGTTTGAAAGGCTTTCTGATTGTATAATGAAGATAATTTCATTTTTGCTTAATTAAACCATAATGCTGATAACTTCGACAGAGTCTGATAGTAGGTCCCCCTTAAGGGGTCAGGGGTTTAAGATAGACATCCACACCCACATAATGCCGGAGCATATTCCGAACTGGTTTCAGAAGTTTGGTTATGGGGAATTCATACGGCTGGAACATCATAAACCCTGCTGTGCCCGCATGATAAAGGGCGACAAAGTATTCCGTGAAATAGAGCATAACTGCTGGGACGCTCATGTGCGTATGAAAGAGATGGACATGACGGAAGTAAGTACGCAGGTATTGTCCACTATACCGGTGCTGTTCAATTATTTTGCAAAGCCGGAACACGCCCTGGAAACTTCCCGCTTTTTTAACGACCATATTGCGCAATGTGTTGACCACTACCCTACCCGCTTTATAGGCATAGGCACCGTGCCTATGCAGGATGTGGACATTGCCATTAAGGAAATGGAGCGTTGTGTAAAAGAATTAAAAATGCCCGGCCTGGAGATTGGCTCCAATATCAATACAAAAAACCTTAGCGACCCTTATTTTGCCCCATTCTGGGAAGCCGCAGAACAGCTTGGATGCTGCCTGTTCGTACACCCATGGGAAATGATGGGGGAAAAAGAAATGCAGAAATACTGGCTTCCCTGGCTGGTAGGTATGCCTGCGGAAACAAGCCGTGCTATATGCTCCATGATATTCAGTGGTGTGTTTGAAAAGCATCCGAAACTGAGAGTTGCCTTCGCACATGGTGGCGGTAGTTTTCCACTCACTATTGGCAGAATAGAACATGGGTTTAATGTCCGTCCTGACCTCTGCGCGATTGACAATGCAATCAATCCCCGAGATTACATCGGCAGGTTCTGGATTGATGCATTGGTGCATGACCCCAGGGCATTGGATTTTGTAACAGAAATAATGGGTCATAATAAAGTATGCATGGGCAGTGATTATCCTTTCCCGCTTGGTGAGCACCATCCCGGCAAGCTGATAGAAAGTATGAGCTTTTCAAACGAAATAAAGGAACAACTGCTCTATAAGAATGCCATGGACTGGATGGGTATCAGATAAGAAATACTTTTTTCGTTACTTTGTCAGAAAGGCGGGCACTCAAAATGACAAACATCAGGATGACAAAGGGTCCTGTTAAAATCTATTAGCATTTTTAACCTTTTCCCAATAAAAAATCCATTAAATTGCGGGTAGGAACTATTCCTTTGAGAAATTACTATGAACAATTACGAGTGGCTGATCTCGCGTTTAGATGCTTTTATAAGGAAATATTACGCTAATAAGGTAATACGCGGCGGACTTGTGTTTTTAAGCTGCGTACTGTTTTACATGCTTAGTGTGAGCGTGAGCGAATACTACCTGTATCTGCCGGTATGGTCGCGCGTGATTATTGTGTCCTTATTTGTTATTTTGGGGCTTTCTTCGTTAGTGGCATGGGTGATTATTCCACTGGCAAAAATGGGGAGGTTGGGGGAAGTGATCTCTCATGAACATGCTGCAAATATTATTGGCAGGCATTTTCCAGAGATTAGCGACCGGCTGCTGAACATATTGCAGTTGAGAAATCACCCGGATAATAATGCCAGCAGGGAGCTTGCAGAGGCAAGTATCAATCAGAAGATCGCTCAAATTTCGGTAGTGCCTATTACTAATGCGATTGACCTTTCCAAAAATAAAAAATACCTTCCTTATTTATTGCCGGTTTTACTGGTAGGGTTATTTATACTCTTAGCCGCACCCAATATTCTCCGCGAGGGGTCTTCCCGTTTATTGCAACCTACAAAAGCGTTTGAGAAACCATCACCGTTCCAGTTCATCATTAAGAACCCTGCCCTTATCGCTATCCGTAATTCGGATTTTGTAATTATCGTGGAAACAAAGGGGAGCGCTTTGCCACAGGATGCATTTATTGAAATAGGCTCGGAGCGGGTACCTATGCAACCAATGGAAAACCATTCGTTCCAATATACTTTTAAGAATGTTACAGAGCCTGTAAATTTCAGGTTCTTTGGCGCAGGCTTTTATTCTTCAACCAATGTGCTGAAGGTGGTGCAAAGGCCGGTATTAAAGGCATTTAAAGTACAGGTCAATTACCCTGCATATACCGGTAAAAAGAATGAAGTCCGCACCAGTCTCAGCGATATGACGCTGCCCGTAGGAACTACTGTTAGCTGGGCTTTGGTAACAGATCATACGGATGCCGCCACTATACATTTTGGGGCAGGGACTCCGGTTACTTTAATTAAGAACGCTTCTGATTATTCTTTCCAGTATCGTTTTATGAATGATACCGCTTACACGATTACACTGCATAACAATGCCGCATCTGTTGCGGATAGTTACCGGTACCAGGTGCAGGTAATTCCTGACCAGTTTCCGGTTATACAGTTACAGCAATTTAAGGATACGGTATCAGGAAAGCAGGTGGTGCTTACGGGTAGCGCAGGCGATGACTATGGTATCACGCACGTTTCTTTCAATTACGAAATAAGTGATAAGAATAAAGTAATACTCAGCAAGAGTATTACTGTAAAAATCACTCCGGGCGCAATGGCAACCTTCGAGCAGTATTTCGACATACAGTCATTGAACCTGCAGACAGGGCAAAAACTTTCTTACTACATAGAGGCATGGGACAATGACGGCGTACATGGCAGTAAAGCATCGCGAAGCGAAGTGATGACTTTCCTGATGTATAATGACAAGCAGATTGATTCGGCCATAAATGAAAACTCCCAGCAGATAAACTCAGGTATCAGCAACAGCGCGCAACGGACACAGCAATTGCAAAACGAATACAAGAGCATGCAAAGCAAAATGCTGCAAAGTAACAGTATGGACTGGGAGCAGCAGCAATCGCTGCAGGAAATGATGAATAAGCAGATGGAATTAAAAACCAATGTAGAAAATATCAAGCAACGGTTTGAGGAACAGATGCAGCAAACCGAACAAAAAAATTATAGTGAAAACCTGAAAGAGAAACAGAAAGATCTGGATAAACAATTAAATAATCTGCTGAATGAGGAACTGAAAGAAGAAATGAAAAAACTGCAGGAGCTTATGCAGAAACTGAATAAAGACCAGGCTGTGGAAGCTATGAAGCAAATGGAACAGGACAACAAACTGTTCAATATGGACATGGAGCGGATGAAGGAGGAAATGAAGCGGCTGGAAATGCAAATGCGTATGGAGGCTATGGCGAATAAACTGGATGAGCTTGCTAAAAAAGAAAGAGAACTGGAAAGTAAAACGGAGCAGAAGGCTGAAAAGGATAACCAGGGAGCAAATAAAGATCAGAAAGATAGTGATAAGAAAGATAACAAGGGCACCAATAAAGATCAAAAGGATGGTGATAAGAAGGACAATCTGGGAAACAATAAAGACCAAAAGGATAGTGATAAGAAAGACAGTAAGAGCAACAACAAAGATCAAAAGGATGGCGATAAAAAAGACAATCAGGGAAACAATAAAGACCAAAAGGATAGTGATAAAAAAGACAGCCAGGGATTAAATAAAGATCAGAAAGATAGTGACAAGAAGGATAACCAAGGCAATAATAATGAGCAAAAGGAAAGCGATAAAAAAGATAGCCAGGGCTCAAACAAAGATCAAAAGGATAGTGATAAGAAGGACAATAATGGTTTAAGTAAAGAGCAAAAGGAAAATGTAAAAAAAGACAACAATGCGTTAAGTAAGGAACAAAAAGACCTGAAAGACAAATTGGATAAAGCGATGAAAGAGGATTTGAAAGAAGCTCAAAAACTGGCTAAAGAAACAAAGCAGAACGACAGGCTGGAAAATGAGGAAAGTCAGGGTAAGGAGGCGGAACAGGATATGCAGGACAGCGAAGATGAATTGAATCAGAAACAAAATAATAAAGCCAGTAAATCACAGAGCAAAGCCGCTAAAAACCTGGAAGATATGGCTAAATCGCTTCGCAAAAAAGCGAGTGAAGAAGGCCCTGAGGAAATAGAACTTGATAAAAAGGCAACAAGGCAGATACTCAGCAACCTGATCCGGCTATCGTTCGACCAGGAAGACCTGATGCAACTGGTAAAAACCACTTCTCCCGCAAGCCAGGCATACATTACGAACCAGGAGGAGCAACACAGGCTGCATCATAATTCACAGATGATACGGGACAGCTTGTTTGTGCTCAGTAAGAGAATAACCAAACTTTCGGCTTCGGTGAATAAAAGCACTACGGAACTGGAACACTATATGCAAAGATCCGTGGATGCCCTGGAAGACCGCAAAACTGATATCGCAAGCGCCCAGCAGCAATATTCAATGACCCATGTCAATGAACTTGCCCTTATGCTGAATGAAATACTCGCCAACCTGATGCAGATGGAAAGCGAGGCTAAAAAGAAGCCGGGAGGAGGAGAAGGCAGTTGCACCAAACCCGGTAGTAAGCCGGGTGAAAAACCAGGCATGAAGCCCGGTAAGAATCCAGGGAAAGGGCCTGGTTCGCAATTGTCAGACATAATAACACAACAGCAAAAATTAGGAGACGCCATGCAGCAAATGGCAGCCCGGCAAGGACAAAAGAAAGATGCAAATAAACCTGGTGAAAAAGACGGTAAAGGAAAACCCGGACAAGGCAAAGAACAAGGCGGGGGCAAAAGCGGCAGCCAGGGAAACAATGATGGCGAGTATGGCGACGCCGAGCAACTGGCGCAACTGGCACAGCAACAGGCTTCGATACGCCGGAAGATACAGGAGCTTACCAGCATGCTGAACAGCAAGGGCCTTGGCGGAGCAAAAGAGCTGAGAGAAGCAGAGCAAAAGATGGATAAAACCGAAACCGACCTTGTAAACAAAAGAATGAGCAGCGAACTTATGCTGCGGCAGAAAGAAATACTCACACGTATGCTGGAAGCCGAAAAATCATTGCGGGAACAGGAGCAGGATGATAAACGCTCCTCACATACCGCACAGGAAATAAGCAGGCCAGTTCCCCCTGCCTTGCAAAAATTTATTACTGACCAGAAGCAATTACTTGAGCTTTATAAAACAGTGCCTCCTCAGCTAAAACCATATTATAAAGATATGGTTGAAAGCTATTTTCATATAATAGGAAATAAATAAGTAAAATCATGTAGTAACATTAATTATAATTTGGCACGATTTTTGCAGTTAATTAATTATTAATTGAAGATTTGGAAATACAAAAAAAATGTACGTACCTTCATAATACTTAATTTAACAATTAAAAACGGAGCCTATGTTTTTTACACGAACTCACCGTTACAATTTCCCAATTTCCAAAGAAGATTTGAAGAATCGGCTTATTGGAAAACACGTTAAAATCCACAATTTAGATTTTGAAGTGATGGAAAAAGACAATTCCATTAGCATCATTCCTCATGCAGAACAGGTGGAAACAATTAAAACATTGCCGATCACTAAAGTTGTTCTTAAGGAAGTTGGTGGGAAAACAAGCGTAACCATTACGTCCAAAATACGTAAACTGGATGCCGGCGGCCCGTTTCTGGTCGTAATTTTTTGCGGCTTTATGCTAGGTGCTTCTATCGCACTCTTTTTTGTAGGAGGGGATCAGCAAATCACCTATACTCTTTTCGGTATTGGAATGCTAATTTTTATCACGTTTACTATACGTATGCAAATGGGTTATTTTGACTACGTTCGTAAAATACGTGCATATGTAAAAAGCAAAGCTGAGCCTATACTTTCAGGAGCAAATACCAATTCGCCTATTCCTGCATAATTTCTTCCGGGAGGGCACTATAAAAAACATATACATCTGGGATCGCATCCCTTATAGTATATGTTTTCTTTTTTTATTCTATGAATTGTTTAAGGCTATCTATTTCCACATGGCCCGTATAAGTCTTTATTAATTTTCGGTGGTTATCATAGATATTTATTTGGGGCAAAGCAGTGTATAAAAATACGTTGTCGATAAAATTGGTACTATCGGTACCAATATACATTGCGGGATATTCATTGATATGAAATGACCTTATAAAATCAGGCATATATGGTTTCATAGGTTTTGCTGCGACCATAACTATTTTTGATTTTCTGAACAGGGAAATATTTTTCTCCAGTAATTCTGTTTCATCTTCGCAATGGGAACAGGTTGGGTTAAACATCATAACAAAAAGATTAGCTCCATTGTCGAGATCGTCATTGTTTATATATGGTTTGTGCGTTCCTTTACCAATATTCATTTCTTTTTTCTTTCCATTTTTCACCTCTGTTTG
Source organism: uncultured Bacteroidota bacterium (assembly GCA_903887005.1). Taxonomy (GTDB): domain Bacteria; phylum Bacteroidota; class Bacteroidia; order Chitinophagales; family Chitinophagaceae; genus Nemorincola. Next base: position 12,422 of record CAISOH010000091.1, read on the forward strand.
TATGCTGGTATCATAGCTGGTAATGAGCAAAAGCATAGGCATAGGAGCTCCCGTTTGTTTATAATCAATTGCAGCCGCAGCTTGCTTTTCCGTAATTTTGTTTACCTGCGCCATAGCATTTGTGGCGCTGAAGCATAGTATTACCAGTATCTTGCGTAACATCATGCGAATTTAAACTTTAACTTGAAAAGATAAACATAATTCTATGCCGGTTACTAACATACCCCTTGCGGAGCGTGTCCGTCCAAAGTCTCTTGAAGAGTTTATAGGGCAGGAACACCTGGTGGCTGCAGGCAAAGTACTGGAGCAAATGATACATGGAGGTAAGGGCCATTCCATTATTTTCTGGGGACCGCCGGGCGTGGGCAAAACCACACTCGCGCAGATAATAGCCCATTCATTAAACATGCCTTTCTTTACGCTCAGCGCAATAGATAGCGGCGTGAAAGATGTGCGCGCTGTAATAGAGCTGGCGCGCAGGAGCGGCCATGCGTTGTTATTCATTGATGAGATACACCGCTTTAATAAAGCGCAGCAGGATAGCCTGCTTGGAGCAGTGGAGAAGGGCATTATTACCTTAATAGGCGCTACCACAGAGAACCCGTCATTTGAAGTGATCAGCGCCTTGCTGAGCCGTTGCCAGGTATATATACTGAAACCACTGACTGAAGAAAATATGATGGCCTTAGTGCGGCAGGCAATGGAAAAAGATAAATGGCTGGCCCAACAGCAGATCGTAATAAAAGAGTGGGAAGCCCTGCTGCAGCTTAGCGGCGGCGACGCGCGCAGGTTATTGAATTTAGTGGAGCTGGTAGCGGCCTCATTGCAGGGAGAAGATAAGATGGTTACAAACGACATAGTGCAGGATATTGTTCAAAAGAAAATGGCTTTGTATGATAAGACCGGTGAGCAGCACTATGATATTATCTCGGCATTTATAAAATCCCTGCGAGGCAGTGATCCCAATGCGGCTGTGTATTGGCTGGCAAGGATGATAGACGGCGGGGAAGACCCAAAGTTCATAGCGCGCCGCATGGTGATATTGGCAAGCGAAGATATCGGCAATGCCAATCCTAATGCGTTGCTGCTGGCAACAAGCTGTTTCCAGGCGGTAGAACTTATTGGTTATCCTGAATGCCGTATTATTCTTTCTCAGGCCGCCACTTATCTTGCATCTTCACCAAAGAGTAATGCGGCATACATGGCTATAAATAATGCCCAGGCGCTTGTTGGCAAAACAGGTGATCTGCCGGTACCCCTGCCCATACGTAATGCACCTACCGGGCTGATGAAAAAAATGGATTATGGCAAGGGCTATCAGTACGCGCATGATTTTCCGGGGAATTTTATTGACCAGGAATTTCTCCCGGATATGATCAAAGGCACCAAACTATATGATCCTGCAAATAATGCATCTGAAGCCAGAATCAGGGAATACCTGCGCAATTGCTGGAAGGATAAATACGGGTACTAAGTTCCGATGGGCGTTGCCCATCGCTAACATATTCCGCCCTTTCAGGGCTTAACGGTGTTTTTTTATTTAACCGATGGGCGTTGCCCATCGCTATTCATATTTTGCCCCTTCAGGGCTCGGTAACGTTTGTTTTATTCCGATGGGCGTTGCCCATCGCTATTCATATTTTGCCCATTCAGGGCTTAAGTTAAAACATTGCTAACCCACCCCCCAAAATTTAAGTATATCTCCGGATAGTTTATTTCCCGCGATAAATAAATATCTGTGTGAAATACAGGACGCTATCGGAGCTTTTTACAATGCCTATGCCGCAAACGTTGTAGTCTTTACCCTCTATGTTTTTTTTATGCTCTTCGCTGCCGAGCCACTGCTCCACAACTTCTTTAGCGGTTTTAGGGCCATAAGAAACATTTTCAGCAAAGGCATATACCGGTTTTAATTGCTTGTATAATTTCTCCATTCTTTCGTTAAACCCGTCATGCCCGAACGGGAGTTTTTTTGTTGCCATATCGCGTGTATGTTTTTCTGCGGCCGCGGTAACAATTCCATTCATTCTTAATGCTGGTAATCCCTTGACTTTACGATGTTCATTTTCATATTTGAGTATGTCGGAGGCCATATCTTTATAATATTGGCTGGTTTGCTGGGCTAATACACCGTGAGGAATGGACAATGCAAATACTGCAAACAATATTGCCGGTAAAATAGTCTTTGTGAACATATTGTATTTAATAGTTGAAAATTAAAGCTGAGGGTGTAAAGATAAACAATGGCGGGAGGGCCGAGACAGAATATTATGGAAAATAGCGGTAAATTTCTTTTCTGTTCATAAAACATGCGAACTCAACAACATCTTCATTTATATAAATCCCCATTCTATAATCGCCAATCCGTATCCTATATGCATTTTGGTATCCTTTTAATTTTCTGAGATTATTAATCTCACCAATTCCAGGCGCATTTTTTACGGAAAGTATCACATTTTCAATATTACGGGCAAGATCCCTGTTCTTTATTTTCCTGATATCTTTTTCAAACTGGTTTGTAAAAAGAACCTTCATTTTTCACCTTGTATTTTATGAAGTGTTTTCATTATTGTTTCTTCTGAAACATAACCTGATTTTCTTCCTTTTTCAATAGCTAAGGCGAATCCAATGTCTTCTTTTTCTTCCATAGAAAGCTTTGCAGTTGTCAAACCGAGGCGCTTAGCAAGCTCAGTAAACAATTTAATATCTCCTGGAGATTGAATATTCTTTATTACAAGTTCCATATTGTAAAAATAAGCATTCGGATTTGAAAATCAATAAAAAAATGTATAGGGGCAAATTCGCAAAATGATGTAAACTAAAACCAGGATTATCTAACCAAGTTGTAAACCTGTGTCAGTACCGGACAATTGAGGCATTACTCCTTCACTACCCTATTCATACTTCTTTCTCCATCCGGCGCTGTGACTTCTAAAATATAAATACCCGGTGCGAAATATTGCATGGACAAAATATTATCCCCATCATGCAGCGTGCCGTGCTGTAGGCACATACCTGCTATATTGAGCATACGGTATTTTGTGTTTTCAGTCACACCTGTTATCTGCAGTTCATCTTTTGCGGGATTAGGAAATACCTTAAGTTCTCCTTTAAGGGTATTAGGCTTCACTCCCACCGCATTATTTACTTTCCGAATTACATGGTTTCCTTCATCTGCAATTAATAACTCCCCATATTTATCTACCCATATCCCTACTGGAGCTAATTTTGCATCTAAAGCGGGGCCTCCATCGCCTGAGTATCCTATCGTCCCTGTTCCAGCTATCGTCGTAATATTTCCAGTCGCTGCATCTATTTTTCTAATTGTTCCTGTCCAATATTCTGAAATAAGCATATTATTTTCATTATCAATGTATAATCCGGCTGGCTGGTTTAAATCAGCATTTATTGCTGGGCCTCCATTTCCTGAATAACCCTGTATTCCAGTGCCAGCAATTGTTGTAATAACACCTGTTAAAATATCAACTTTACGAACTACATTATTAATAATATCTGTAAAAATAATATTCCCTGAAATGTCAATAAATGGCTGACCTGGTTGGTTTAATTTAGCATTGATTGCTAACCCGCCGTCTCCAATATACCCAGCTCCCCCAGTTCCTGCGATTGTGGTTATTTTACCAGTCGAGATTTCAACCTTTCTTATTTTGTTATTATCATTATCGGCTAAATAAATATTTCCATTTCGATCTAAGCAAATGCCAGTAACACCCCCAAATTCTGCATCTACAGCCAGTCCTCCATCGCCTGATGATCCGTTATTACCGTTTCCGGCTACCGTAGTAATAATTCCTGTTGAGGCAGCAATTTTTCGTATCCTGTAATTTAGAACATCTGATATAAATACATCCCCCAAAGTATCAATACATATTCCGGTTGGAAAGAATAGTGATGCACTTGTTGCGGCAATTCCATCTCCTGAATAACCCATTAAACCATTCCCTGCAATTGTTGTAATGATTCCGGTTGAAGCTGTTATTTTACGAACCCTATGATTACTGGCGTCAGCTATATACATATTACCAAATGAGTCTAGACACAAGTTTTCCGGATTATTCAATTTAGCAGCTATTGCAGGCCCACCATCTCCAGTAAATCCTGAAGCGGTATCCTTTCCTGCTATTGTAGTAATAATATTTACCTGTGCCTGCAAATTTATGCATGCACAGGAAAGAAGAAGTATAGCTAAAGACCTAATCATTCTTTTACAAATTTATATTTAAATATCCGGTTCTCTCTATCCGTATTTTTCTGTAAAGACACCGGGCATAATACTTTGTAATAGAAAGTTTAAAAATACATGGTACGAAACACATTGATGTAAAAGAAATGATCCATTTTGCTTTAAGAGATTGAATGTCCTGAATTTATTTTTAGTGAGTAACGCTTCATTTCCTTTTAAAAAACACAAAGCCATTGCTGCCGCCAATTTCCTGTAACTGCGGTAATGCACGGAATTTCCAGGCATCCATTACTTTGCAGATGAAGTAGGCGGGTTTATCAATTTTGCCGTAAACAAGCCACATTTCATTGGCTTCGGGCTGCAGTTCCCTTCCTTTTTTGTCAACGCGGGTGCTGGTGTAGTTGGGATTTGTGGAAGGTTGTTTTTTTGTGTAAAAAAGATTGCCGTAACTTTTATAACCTACCGGCTGCACATAGACGTCTTTGCCTTCAAAGCTCCTGAAAAAAGCTATGGACGAACCTTGTGTATATAGCTCTATCTTGGGCGTGAAATGCAGAACGGTAACCTGTATCATAATAACCTGCACAATACATAGCATCAGCATTCCACGGCGGAAATCTTTGTTCATCAGGAAAACAGCCACCCATATACCTAGCAGGTAAATGATACCCCATGTACATTCCGCATAACTCCAGGGAACATTTGCAGCAAGGTTAGCCACTACAAATTTGTCGTGGATATAGGGGGTGAGTTTTTCTTTATTAATACCCACCACAGGCAATGCTATGATTAAAACAGCAACCAAAGAACCAACAAATAACAATAACGCTTTGACCCGGCTTTTGAGCTTACCCTGCTCATTGGATAGCCGGTAAAGCTGCAATGCCGCAAGGTATGTAAGCGGGAAATAGCAGAGGGATGAATAATGGACTATCTTGGTTTTTACAATGGAGAAAAGGATCAGCACTACCCAGAAAAGTATCCACATCCATTTTGTAAATTCCCGGGCGGCCGTCTGCTCAGCAAATCTTTTTCTGTTGTACTGGAAAAGAAATATGGATGCGGGAAAACAGCCGATAAGCAAAACAATAAAATGGTAAAAGAACGGCCCGCCATGGTCCGCGTCTTCGGTACTGAATAGCCGTACCTGGTACCACACAAACTGGCTGACAAACCATTTGCCATATGCCATGCCGTAATGCGCAGCAGCAATGCCAAGCCATAAAAACATGGGAAGAAGGGCACATAAGGCGATTATAAACAGGTGTTTTAGTTTGTATCCGCCAAGCCCCCTGTTGATAATGATATAGACCATAAATGCCAGCAATGCCACCAATATAGCTACAGGCCCCTTCGTTAATACCGCTAAGCCAAGAAACAGGCCTGCCAAAAATGAATGCAGCCATTTGCGCTCTGAAAAACGAAGCAAATGGACCTGGAAGAAAGAAAGGAAAATAAAAAAGTTGAAGGTGGGGTCAATGATACCTGTTTTAAAATAAAAATGGGGAAGCCAGGTAGCTGCATATAGCATAACCCACCATGCAGCCATTTTTTCATTCACTATTCTTTTGCCCGCATAATAAACAGTACCAAGCGTAACGACGCCAATAAGTGCATTTGGGAAACGTGCGGCATACTCGCCCACCCCAAATATTTTCATGGCTAATACCTGCATCCAGATAAAAAAAGGCGGCTTCTCCCAAAATGGCATGAAGTCAATCTGGGCGCGGAGATAATCTTTTGAAACAATCATTTCACGTGCACATTCGGCGAAGTTTATTTCATCCCAGTCAAATAAATGTACCTGACCGAGGAATGGAAGAAACAAGATGCACCCTATGAAAATAATAATAGTATATCGTAAGGAATTCGGCATATTATTCTGTGAATGATAATAAATATTTCTCGCAAAGGCGCAAAGGCGCAAATTTCATAATTATTTGATAATAAGTAATTTATAAAAATAAAGGCGCAAAACTATAATTCAAAATATAAAAATTATTCCAGATTTTACAGTGTATCAAATAAAAGTATCCTTTTTCTTAAAGAAAAGGTCTTTAATTTTATTTATTACAAAATAAATAAATATGCACATTACAGTACCTAATATGCTCCCAACATAAACATCACTAAAAAAATGAGCCGCGAGGTAAACGCGGGAGTAGCAAACCAACAGTGCAAGAATAAAAAATAAAAAACCGAATGCCCTGTAGCGGACAGGCAGCAAAAGCGATAAAAAACAAAAGAAACTAAATGCCCCCTCGCTATGCCCTGATGGAAAGCTCCGGTATAAAAGTTCCGGCCAGTTTGGAGATAAATGTATCCATGGGGGATGACGAAAGTAATTAATCGGGCGTGGGCTGTCGAAATAAGATTTTACAGTTTGCTCAATAAAAAAGGGAATAAGGTTACATAATAATGCTGCGAAAAAATACCACCAGTTTTGAAACCGGCGGAATGCGAACAATAATAATAAAACGGCAGTAATCAAAAACCCTTCGCCCATCCAGGTAGCGTAATACATAATGGTATCCGCTATCTCATTATGCCGGGAATTGATCGCAAAAAAAAGTTCCTTTCCGGAGAAATTCATTAGTAACATACCACCGGCTATTACCCACAGGAAGAATGGGAAAAGGAAAAACGGGTTGTATGATATTTTCCATTGTTTACGCAATTGCTTTTTCTTTTATCCGGAGGAAATTTTTTAACAGGCGCCATAACCTGACATACCATTCTTTGCTGAATATCTGCGAGTCGTTTCTGGCGGCAATAATGAGCCAGACAGCCAAAGGAAAAAGAATAGCAGTTGACATCCACATGCCCATCCACGGAACCACTGAAGTAGCTTTGGCTAGCTTCTCTCCTGTAATATTAAGAATATGAAATGTCATAAAAAAAACAACAGCTATTACTAATGGCATTCCCAATCCGCCTTTGCGTATTATAGCCCCTAAGGGCGCACCGATAAGAAAAAGCAGTATGCAGGCAAATGAAAGGGTGAACTTACGGTGCCATTCCACCACATACCTTAATAAATTGTCGGTCTGGAGTCTTTTATCAAGGGCACTGATATCTATGGATGATTTAAAGCTCCGCAGATTATTTACAACTCCGGTAAGCACCTGCGAGCGCAATGTATCAGGGACAAACTGCATAAAAGACGAATCGTATTTATGGGGATGGCTGGTATTGTTTTTTATGTTTTTCACTATTTTCGGCCCGTCTTTAACCTTGTTTGTAATAGTAAAAAACGGTTCAATATATGAGCTTATCGTTGCCGCTATTCTTCCCCTGGTATGCTTAATGCTATCAATGTTTTCAGAAAGTTGTGCAACATTCATCATCTGATAATTATTCTTAAAGAGGTCTTCATTGGTATGGGAAAACTTAAAGCTGGAAAGATCAAATATTTTATCCCATTTGGCAAAGTGTACCCTTGTCTGGGAATAAGTATGTACGCCATGTTCGTATCCTTCCTCATAACGCCACCCGTCTTTCAGCTTAAAAATAAGCGATTGTTTTCCTGATCCCGATAATATCTGGCCTTCCTTTGCTATTACAACTTTATTATTTCCAGCCAAATCAGTATGGTCATAAATAATTACATCGTGTATGGTTTTGCCATCTTTATCCTTGCTGCCAACCCTTATTGAATAGCCCGGGATATCGCTATAGAACTGGTCGGGGCGGATGTTGAGTGTCGGCTTTGCATTACGGACGTCATAGAGCAGTGATAAGGCTTTAAGATTTGCTATCGGAATCACATTGTTGCTGAAAAAAAAGGCGAAACCGCTGATTAAAACAATAAAGATCAGCAGCGGGGCCATAAACCGCAATAATGAAATGCCGGAAGATTTAATAGCTACCAATTCAAAGTTTTCCCCCATGTTCCCAAAGGTCATTATGGAAGAAAGGAGCACGCTTAAAGGCAAGGCAAGCGGCACAAGCGTGGTTGACATATATATGAGCAACTGCAGCAGCATCCATATACTTATTCCTTTGCCAATCATCTCATCCATGTAGAGCCAGAAGAACTGCATTATGAGCACAAATAGCGATACGAAAAAAGTAACGATAAATGGCCCGATAAAACTCCGGATGATCAATATGTCAAGCTTCTTTATCAATACTTGCAAAAGGTTTAAATGACAAACCTACACAAAAGTCGTAAGTCATAAGTCATTAGCAGCAAGTATGCATACTTAACTCATAATCTTAACGATTCATTTATAGTATTTATACCAACTTCATTAACTTAACGGGTAAATTATATCACCCCTTCGGGGTTTAACATATAATCTTTGATTTTGCTACAATCATATCAACCCTTCGGGTTTAATATACTTCACAAGAGATAAATTAGTGAGTTCAGAACTTCATTGAGCTTAAGTTCATCATTCAGCATGTCATGGTTCGGCGCGGCTCACCATGACAAATTATCTATTAAGACATATCTACAAAAGTCACTAATTTATCCCTTTTCAAGTATAATACCTTAGTGAAATTGAGTATTTATGGATAAAACTTATTTTGAAGGAAAGCCTGTTTCCGTAAAGAAACAAGCTTTATATGCTTTCATATATAGTAAAAGCGGCTGCAATCCATAAATGGTAATTGTAGAAGTTATTTCCTGAAATACCCCGGGTGCGGATTAGCTACCTATACGGTGCTTCAGTTCGCTTACCTGTGAATTCCAAAGGCGTTCCTGGTCTTTTTGATCTCCTTTATCTGCAAAATCAGTTATCCTTAAAATAGTTTCGTTAGTTACAGCGCTTTGCTCAATACTAAATTCAAAAAACTCATCTTTGCCATAGTGGTCCCACCTATACCTAATAAATTCGTTATCTATGTGTTCCAGTATTTCAGCCGTATCCACACTACCATTCCACGTAAAATAAAAGGTGCTCTCCCTCTGATCCACTTTATCCGCAAACCATTCCTGTAAGCCTACAGGCGTTGATAAAAAATCGTACAATATAGACGGAGAGCATCTTATTGGAAATTCTAAGGAGTACATTATTTTCTTTTTATTCATTGCTGTTATATTCACTTGTTGTCAGTTTGGATGCAATAATAAAAAAATGATGCTACAATCAAAATTTTATTATTGATTCTGTCAAATATTTATTAAGCATATTCAGGACATATAATAAATTCCTGTTAATGGAATCATAATTTTTTTTGGGTGTGAATGTTAAGACCCTTAGATTTGCCATTACAATGTCATGTTTCATTGATGCTCATAGTTGTGAGTTAACATTTTCGAACCACTCAATTCTTTATCTATGTCAATGCGTCAGCTAAAAATCACGAAGTCAATAACCAATCGTGAAAGCCAATCTCTTGAAAAATATCTGCAGGAGATCGGGAAAGTAGATTTGATAACTCCCGAGGAAGAAGTACAACTTGCAATCCGTATCAAGCAAGGAGACCAACGGGCCCTCGAAAAACTTACCAAGGCTAATCTGCGTTTCGTAGTATCTGTTGCCAAACAATACCAGAACCAGGGACTGTCGCTCAGTGATCTTATTAATGAAGGTAACCTCGGCTTAATCAAAGCAGCACAGCGTTTTGATGAGACGCGCGGTTTTAAATTTATCTCTTACGCGGTGTGGTGGATTCGTCAATCCATATTACAGGCGCTGGCAGAGCAATCGCGTATCGTTCGTCTTCCGTTAAATAAGGTAGGCCTTTCCAATAAGATCAGTAAGGCTTATTCGCAATTGGAACAGGAATATGAGCGTGAGCCTTCCACCGAAGAGCTGGCAGAACTTTTGGAAATCGGGACAGAAGAAGTGGAAACAACTCTTGGTGTTGCTGCAAGGCATGTATCTGTTGACGCTCCCTTCGTGGACAGTGAAGACAATACCCTGCTGGACATACTTGAAAATCCAAATTCAGACTCTGCCGATGCAGAGCTATATCACGGAGAATCATTGCGTTGTGAAATAGAACGTTCGTTAAGCACGCTTACAGACAGGCAGCGTGATGTAATAAAACTATATTTCGGAATAGGCGTGGCCAACCCTATGAGCCTTGAAGATATCGGCGAACGTTTTTCCCTTACACGGGAGCGTGTACGCCAGATAAAAGATAAGGCGATTACCAAATTACGCACTGCAAGCAGGTGCCAGTTGCTAAAGACGTACTTAGGAAATTAGTGTTTTAAGTAGAAAGTCAAAAGTAAGAAGCAAAAAGTGTGAGATTTTAGTGTTTTTAAAAAACAGATTGAGTTCATGAGATAACATTAATATTCAGGTTTTTATTTGAACGCCCCATGCATAAATTGTGTGGGGCGTTATTACTTTAAATGAGTGAACAATTATTGTTAAAGGTTATTCTATCCTGACGATTTTACTACAAATGACTCATAATACCCGGGTCTTTTCTACTTGTTATTACATAGGTATTAATGGTGCTTTTTATGCAAAAAAATACTTACTATAAGTATGTGATTGAAATAATTTACTGCTTTTAGCAAAGGGGATATTATTTATTAGGAATCTGAAGACTTGGACCATTAGCCCATCTGTAAATATTCATTTCAACTTTTACTTTACCTGGGTCAACAGGTATTGTAAACTCTCCTCCAATTAATAAACTAGTCACTAAAATCTTTACCCCGTTATTCAGAGTAATTACTGCATGATTGTAATTATCAAACGTTAGCCAAGGGTCATTTTTTTTCTGTAGCGCAAATGACTTATATTCTATCACTGAAGCAACATCATCCAAAAAAAACTTTATTTCTATCCCATTATGAGTAAAAGTTGTTTCTTTATAAATTGGGTCATAGGCCAAAATATCATCTTTATTTACAAAATAATAATTAAGATGCAATGCTAATTGGGGAAGCAATTGACTTAGGAAACCACATCCCAAAACAATAATTATAAATTCCTTTGTATCTGGTCCTTTAAAATAAACAAAAAACCAACCTGCAATAATACAAATCAAAAAATAAATGAAAATTAAATTTCCATTTTCCCATTGCGTTTTTGATGTTATTTTACATTTTACCATATTTTCCATCTATGTACTCAATCTTTGCGAGTAACCACTCATAAAAAAACGCTTACCAGCTTATACTAGCGCCGCCGCAAAAGCTAAAGGAGCAACGTGTTCGGAGAGGCCGTAAGAAGCTTTTTCACTCCTCATACATCCCCCACTGTTTAGCCAACCCCTTCCATTCACTTTCAGGTAATCTGGAAGTGCCATCATAAAATCCGGAGAGGCTTCTTTGCCGGAATGCTTCATATAGTGTTATGGCGCAGGCAACTGAAATATTTAACGATTGCACCATGCCCATTTGCGGAATGATAAAATTACCATCACAATATTTAAGGCATTCATCAGTAACACCAGCATGTTCATTGCCAAAAACCAGCGCTACTTTTTGTGTGAGGTCTAAATCATAAAGTGATTGGGACGCAATACCAAGGTGGGTTGCATATATTTTATCGCATCTTTTCCTGACTGCTTCCATGCAGGCTGCAGTATTGTCGTATTGATGGATATTCAGCCATCCGGCGGCGCTTGCCGAACTTTTTTTGCCAAAACGTTTATGGGTCGGGATGATGGTAGTCAGCACAAACAAATCCTGTACGCCAACTGCATCGCAGGTACGCATAACTGCCGATATATTGTGAGGGTCGTGAACGTTTTCCATTACCACTACCAGGTCGCCCTGGCGGTGGTTCAGCACTTTTTTTATTTTGGCTGTTCTATCAGGGGTCATAATAATTTAGTTGTGCCAAAAGTAAGGTGAATGATTGATTTGTTTACTATAGTGGTTTGGTATATAAAAAGAAGTTGCAGTTAGATAATCATGAGGTGAATTCAGAACAGGAAAACCGGAAATATTCATTCTTTTCCTCTGCTCACCGCTCTGTTTCATCGCTCAAAAATATTACCTTCACAAAAAACAACTATATTAACCTCTGATCTTAATTCAATTTGCTGACGGTATGAAATCCATATTAATAATACTCCTGTTAACAACTTTGGGGTTTTCGCTACATGGGCAGAATAAAAAGATCCTGGCTGTTACAATTGAAGATTCTTTAAAACTGGAACAACTTTGGAATAAATTCTTAAAAGGCATTTCCAAAAAAGATACAAATCAATTACACCCGCTTTCATTGCCGTTGATCAATTGCGAACTATGCGCTGATAAGCCACATGAAGATTATTTTGTACCAGTTGATACTTTCTTATTCCTTGCTTTTCTCCGCTTTCCGGATTCTAAATTATGGCAGGCAATGACAACTAAAAAGCACCGGATTTCCGGCAGGACAATGACAGAGCATTATCCGGGAAGCTTGAATAGCAGCGGGTCTCCGCTGATGATCTATGAGTTAAGAGTCGTTACAATTGAGCCGAATGAAACAGGAAGAAGGCATGAAGGGCTGGAACATATTTTTGAGTTTATAAAAACAAACGGGGAATTTAAATTGTTTGGTTTCTCCTCCGTGCCTTAGGAACGATTCTATACAGCCTCAAAATTTTAGTTTATTGATTTGACAACGTTTTCAATTAAAAAATCCATCTGCACTTCTCTCAATCTCTGTAAAGAATAAAAATTTGCTTTGATGGAATATTTCCTACATTTGTAACAGGCAATCATATCATAAACAACAAAAATATATTTATGAAACAAGCATATTATTTCCTTGCACTTGCAGCAACATCATTGTTATTTACCCAATCCTGCAAAAAAATGGGCATGGAAGAAAAGCCTGTAATTATAACACAAACAGTAAACACCTCAATAATAGAAAATGCCAGTTATACCTTTGCTCTGCCTGCCACAAATAAAAACAGTGTAACCCGGATAAGTACATTAGCCGCCCATTCCGCTGTGAGTACTATTGATATTGATGCTAACGGAAACAATGTCTATCAATATACTCCAACTACCAATTATACAGGGACTGATGTGGTTGTTATTACCACACAGGAAGCTGAAGAGCATGGAGGCCACCATGGAGGCTGTAATCATGGTGGGAATGGCCATCCTAATAATGACGACCAAACAACTATTACTACCATAAACATTACTATTACTCCGGCAATAACATCAACCGCCAAATATACCGGCAGTATAAAAGCCAATACGGTTGTTAATAATTATTGATTTGCCTTCCTGGTGAATCTCTTTTGTATTACTCGTCGTAAATCAGGAAGACATAGATGAATTCATAAATTTCGCATCAATATACCTGCATTTCTGTAAATTAAATCACCGATGGCAGGAGATTGATATTATGCTTACTTGCTACTTTTATGAGTATTGGCATGATGATAGATGCCCCTGGTATCAGCACAAAAGGAACAACAATACCCACAATCTTTAGCGTATCAGATAATTGTATCTTAAGTACTTTATCTTCATCATCGGTTATTTTCCCGCCAGCCATATATTTTTTTATGATGGCCGCTGCTTCCTTAGTATTGGCTTCCTCTTTATGAACACTTATTAATAAATGATGGGCGCTTGCTTCAATATGTTGAATGATAATAGTGACATCCATAAAGGCAAAGATAAAGAATAGTAACCTTTTTGGGGCTACTTTATTACTACCATTTTTTGTGATGATGATACCACACCATTTACCGTTAAGTTATAATAATACATACCTGGTGCAAATTGTGAATCATCAACTATGATGAAACCAAATCGGTTATCTACAGTATAGGATTTCATCTTTTTCCCTTGGGTATCGTAGATGGTCAGCTCACCCCGGTTGGCTCCTTCAGGCAGGGTAAAGGTAATCTTTACTTCGTTTTTGGAAGGATTAGGCACAGGGCTGGATAAAATATTGGTTGGTTTTTCTTCCATTTTTGCAACGCCTAAGCCACCTCCACAAATTTCACATGGAAGCGTTCCTGGAAGGCTATAAACTCGGGGGCCATGAGTGGTTCGTACTGTTGCAATAAAATTACCAGTAGAAAGTTTATGGACTTGAAATGGGCCTGAAAAAGTAATTAAATCCAATATTGAATCTACAAAAACACCCTTTTCATTTATTATCATTAATTTACAGATTGTACCTGGAATGGACTGGTATTCAACTGCTACTTCCAATAAAGAATCATTGTTAAATAACGTTTCTGATGAGTATAAACTTGGCATTGTAAGTGAGTTTCCATAGTCAAAAATATGAAATGCAAAATAGCCCCCATAATTTGCAATTGAAGGGCAGGGAATTGTTTTCCATAAACTATAGTCCATATTATAGTAATATATAGTATCGGCGCCTGCGGTGCCCATTTGATATCTTACTACAGCGAATTTCTCTCCTGAAATACTTAAATTTACTACCTGAATGTCATAGTTTTGGTTACTTACAAATGTATTAACCAAAGTCATCTGCCCGAGAGATGGCGCAATAAACGAAAGGACTAATCCTAATGATAAAAAGTAGTTTTTCATTTTGAGATATTTTATGCAATATACGATACTATTATGATATGGGGCGATGTAAAATAATATATCATTGCCTAAAGATTTATTGAGTTTTATGTTTGCAACTTAATCAAATATTGATACTTTATTATTTATCTCCTCAAGAGTTTTTCCTTATTGTAGCTACTTTGGATTATTTTTGGGGCACAAAATCCATTAGTGCTTAGTTTAGTCAGAAATAATAGCCCGTTTACAGTTATTATCTTATTCATATTTACACTACTTGTAAAATTCCAGGTATTGCTGCATCCTGTTATGCCAATGCCGGTAACAGGGCATTTTGTTTATAACTACATTTTAAAAGTTTTGTTTTTTGTGTTCCGGCACGGTGCATTTTCATATACAATGCTAAGTATTGTTATACTGTTTATACAGTCTCTTTACCTCAAAAGTATTGCTACCCGCCATAAGCTGTTTCCGCGCTACACCTACATCCCCGCCTTTGTTTACCTGTTGCTTACTTCTTTATATCCTGCATTTAATTTTTTTAATGAAACGCTGCTTGTCAATTGGTTTTTACTTGGCGCTGTAGATATCATGTTTGGCCTTACGCAAACTTCACAGCCACGAAAGCTGATTTTCAATGCCAGTTTTCTTTTAAGCATGGCTGCCATTTTCCAGTTTACGATGCTGGCGTATTTCTTCCTGCTGCTGGTGGGAATGGTTATGTTCCGCTCTTTCAATGTAGGTGAATGGTCTGTAGCCCTTATGGGGTATGCAACACCCCCCTATTTTTTTGCCGGCATACTCTTTCTCGCAGACAGGTTTTATTTGTTTACCCATTGGCCCCATATAGGGCTTTCCCTTACTTCTAATGTATCCTCAGTTTTTTACCTGATAGTAACCATTGCAGGCATATTAATTCTATTGGCAAGCGGCATATATGCCATGCAACAAAATGTGGCAATGAGCAATATCTATGTCCGCCGCGACTGGTTAGTTATTTCTTTTTATCTGATCATATCCATTGTAATTGCTTTTTTTACTGATATTGAAGTTAAATCGGCATGGCTGATAACCATACCGGGCCTGAGTATTATTATTACCCATGCCCTGTTGCTTGAAAAGAATAAACGGTTTAGTAACTTTATCTTTTATTTTTCACTTGTTTTCCTTGTTTTCTGTCTTTGGGCGCATAAGTAATTCAAAAGTCAAAAGTCAAAAGTCAAAATTCAAAAAGTGAAAGTGAAAAGTGGAAAGTGGAAAAGTATGAAAGTGGGTGAATAAAAATTTATATTTTTAAATATTAACCATTTGGAAGTTCCAAAGGGTTTTAAAAAACAAATTATTCTCAAAATGAAATTCGGTATTATCGTTTTCCCGGGGTCTAATTGCGACAGAGATATGATGCATGCCCTCAGCGACGACCTCCAGCAGGAAACCATCATGCTTTGGCATAAAGACCGCGACCTGAGCATGTTTACAAAAGAAGATTGCATTGTGCTGCCCGGAGGTTTTTCTTATGGCGACTACCTGCGATGCGGCGCCCTGGCGCGCTTTAGCCCTATGATGGAGCAGGTAATAGAATTTGCCAACAATGGCGGTAAGGTGCTTGGAGTATGTAATGGCTTCCAGATACTTTGCGAGGCAGGCTTGTTGCCCGGCGTATTATTACAAAATGATCACCAGAAATTTGCATGTAAAAATGTGTATATAAAAGCTGAAAACCATAGTAACCTTATAGGCAGGCATGTTGGAGAGAAAGTTTTGAAAATACCCGTTGCTCATGGCGAAGGCCGGTATCATGCCGATGCTGATACACTGAAATGGCTTCATGAAAACAAACAAATAGTTTTCCGTTATTGTGATGAACATGGGGAGGTTCATATAAACTCAAACCCCAATGGCGCCATCAACAATATAGCCGGAATATGCAATAAAGACCGCAATGTGTTTGGTATGATGCCTCACCCTGAGCGTGCCTGTTCCCTGGAATTAAATAATATAGACGGACGGGGAATTTTGCAAGCATTCAGTAATATGAATTAGCACGCTAAATTCAAAAGTCAAAATTCAAAAGTCAAAAAATGAATCCGATTGTTCATTTAATGATACTATCCGGATTCCTAAGTGAAAAGTTAAAAAGTAAATACAGGATAAAGAAAAGCCCTTTTCTGCCTTACTTTGTTGGTAGCATAGCTTGTCTTAATTAATTGACACGCGCATAGAAATGTAAAATGAAATTTATGAACAAATTAAGGCTCCTGTTTTTTTTATCCGCTTTCCTGGTAAATATGCACTCATTTGCCCAAATAACAAATGACCCTACTACCTGGAAGTATGAAGTAAAAAAGAAAAGCGCTACCGAATACCAACTCATATTTCATCTCACCTTGCAAAAAGGCTGGCATATATGGTCGTTGCATCCCGGCGGAGATGGATATGAGATAGCCCCTTCTTTCGTTTTTGATAAAACTCTTCCCCTGAATATGAAAGGCGCCACTTATGAAAAAGGACAGCCAACCACCACAACGATGGAAGGAGTAGAAGGTAAGGTTACCTACTTTTCCGGCAAGGTGGATTATATACAGGACATTACAGTAACAGGCAGTGCAAAAATAACCGGCAAGCATACCTACCAGGTATGCAATGACAGAATGTGCCTGCCGCCAAAGGATAAAGATTTTGTTTTTACCCTAAATCCCTAAAGGGACTTTTCCATGTTTTGTAATATGGAAAGGGGACGGTACTTTCAGGGTTTAAAATATGTAAAATTATGAAGGCACTTAAAGCCATATTGGTAGTTTTATTAAGCTTATTTGCCGGTAATTGCCTGCACGCCCAAATGGTGAAGGATAACAGCAAATGGACCTTTGAAGCAAAGAAGAAAACCGGCAATCAATATGAACTTATCATTCACTTATCGCTGCCAGAAAAATGGCATATTTATTCATTAAAGCCGGGCGGCGATGGAATGGAACTTCCACCTTCATTTACTTTTAATAAAAACAGCCAGCTTAATCTTAATGGAGCCGTTAAAGAAAAAGGAAAACTCATCAGTGAGAAAATGGATGGGGTGGATGGTATCGTCAATATGTACAAAGGTAAAGTTGATTATACACAGATTGCCACTATTACCGGGAATACAAAAATATCAGGCACATACTCCTACCAGATTTGTAATGATTCCATGTGCCTGCCACCCACCACAAAGCCATTTTCTGTAGAGGTAAAGGATGCTGGCAACGCTACTACAACAAGTACTACAACTGAAACTTCATTTGTTTCTTCATCAGATTCAGGAAAGAATAATAATACCACTAAAAATGGTGGTGCGATTGGAATTAATGGACTGCAACCCCAAATGGTGATGGATAGCAGTAAATGGACCTTTGAAGCAAAAAAGAAAAGCGGCAACCAATATGAACTGATCATTCACGTATCGCTGCCTGAAAAATGGCATATCTATTCACTAAATCCGGGTGGCGATAGTATGGAAACTCCTACTTCTTTTACTTTTAATAAGGACAGCCTGGTAACACTTAATGGCGTGGTCAAAGAAAAAGGAAAACTCATCAGTGAGAAGATGGTGGGCATTGAAGGTATCGTCAATATATTCAAAGGCAAAGTTGACTTTACCCAAGACGCAACAATTGCCGGTAATACAAAAATAACCGGCACATACAGCTACCAGATATGTAATGATGCCATGTGCCTGCCGCCTGCCACAAAATCATTTTCAATAGAGGTTAACGATACTGAAAAAGAATCTAAATCTTTACTCTGGTTGTTCCTCGCAGCATTAGGCGGAGGCCTTGCGGCTGTGCTGACTCCATGCGTGTATTCTATGATACCCATTACGGTCAGTTTCTTCACAAAAAGGAGCAAGACACGGGCTGAGGGTATTCGCAATGCCTTTTATTACTCCCTTTCCATCATTATTATTTTCACAGTACTGGGCGTATTGATATCTGTGATATTCGGAGCCAATGCGCTGAATTCTCTTTCCACCAACTGGATCGCCAACCTGTTTTTCTTCATCATCTTCATCATCTTCGGCATATCCTTTCTCGGGGCATTTGAGATCACGTTACCTTCTTCGTGGACCAGTAAAACTGATTCAAAAGCGGGTGTCGGAAGTTTCGGAGGAATATTTTTTATGGCGCTTACCCTTGCTATCGTATCCTTCTCCTGCACCGGCCCTATTGTAGGACCCTTGCTGGTATTAGCAGGCAAGGGCGGTATCGCAGGCCCGGCCTTGGGCATGTTTGGCTTCTCCATAGGTTTGGCTTTGCCCTTTGCTTTGTTCGCCGTATTCCCCGGAATGCTCAATAAAATGGCGTCTTCCGGTGGCTGGCTCAACCAGGTTAAGGTGGTACTTGGGTTCCTGGAACTGATGCTGGCATTAAAATTCCTGTCAAATGCCGACCTCGCCATGGGCTGGCGTTTACTCGACCGGGAAATATTCATTGCCATATGGATAGTATTGTCTGTATTACTTGGTTTCTACCTATTGGGCAAGCTACAGTTATCACACGACGACGCCCCGGTTAAGAATATTTACGGGCAGGAATATGTTTCTATTTTCAAGCTATTCCTTGCCATCGCCGTATTCACATTCTCTGTCTATTTATTGCCGGGCATGTGGGGCGCACCTTTAAATGGCATGAGCGCCTTTTTGCCACCATCAGGCACTTTTGAAACATTTGGCGGAGGTGGCACTGCTTCACCATCAGGCAGTGAAAACAATAACGGAGCTAAACCCATGAAGTATGCCGCTGACATGAAGATCTATGAGCCGCCCGTGGTCAAGAATCTTGGATTGGTTACCTATTTCGATTATGATGAAGCCCTGGCAGCTTCTAAAAAACTGAAAAAGCCCATCATGCTCGATTTTACCGGTATCAATTGTGTTAATTGCCGTAAAATGGAATCGCAGGTATGGTCCCAGCCGGAAGTAGCCAAAAGGCTCAAAGAAGACTTTATAGTTGTTTCCCTGTACTGCGACCTGAACCGGATAGAGCTGCCGAAAGAACAGCAATATTTTTCAAAAGACCTTGGTTCACAGGTTACGACTTTGGGCAATAAAAACGCTGACCTGCAGGCTTCTAAATTTGGTTCAAATTCCCAACCCTTCTACTTCTATGTGGATGAAAACGGCAATAAACTTGTGGAAGAAGGCTACTCTTATGATCCTGATGTGCAGAAATTTATTGACCACCTGGATAGGGTGAAAGCTAACTATAAGAAGGCGCATTGATGGTTAATGGCTTAATTAATGTGGCAATGTGGTTAATGTGAAAGTTTGATGGCTATGAGTAAAGAGGTTTGTGAAAGAGTAGTAAGTTTGTTGTCTGAACCTCAGATTAACCGAGATTCACCTGATTTACTGATTCATTTTCCTGAAAAACACGAATTATCTGTGGTTATCATGATTTGCTAATTATTATTTTTTTGTGGATTATTTATATTTTAGTAAAAAATAATTTTATGGAATATAAACATTCAGAAATGACAAGCACTGTTATTGCGGCAGCAATGGAAGTACATAAAGAAATGGGTTGCGGATTTCAGGAGGTTATATATCAACGTGCTTTAGAAATAGAATTTGCCTTTCGAAAAATGTCTTTTTCAAGAGAATTGGAAATGATAGTGTTTTATAAACATATCGAAGTAGGGCAAAGAAGGGTTGACTTTCTTGTAAATAATATTATCTCAGTTGAATTGAAAGCGCTAACCAAATTAGAGGATGTACACCTTACTCAAGCATTAAATTATCTTGAAGCTTATAATCTTGAAGTAGGATTACTAATAAATTTTGGCGCCAAAAGTTTAGAAATAAAACGTTTGTACAACAAGAAATTTAATCCTGCTGCCAGTAATAAAAAATAATCTGAAATTCCGCCTCAGTAAATCAGGTTAATCTCGGTTAATCTGAGGTTCAGACAAACAAACAGCTTTTAGGATAAAAACCTAACGCAAACACACTATGATAAAAACAATTTCGCTTTCTTTAATTCCGGCGGATGCTGCTAATGAGCAAGCCATAAAAAGCAGTATTGCCGATGAATGTAGTATTAGCCCCAATAGAATAACAGGTTATTCTATTCAGAAGCACTCTATTGATGCACGTGCAAAGCAGGCGAGAATCATTTTGCAGGTATTGGTTTTTATTGATGAGCAGGTAATGGAAGCGCCTGTATTTGACCCACAATTAAGAGATGTTTCAAATGCCCCTCATGTCGTCATTGTGGGGGCAGGGCCGGCGGGATTGTTTGCCGCATTAAGGCTGATTACGCTTGGTTACAAGCCTGTAATATTAGAACGTGGAAAAGATGTTCGCCGCCGCCGCAGAGACCTTGCCATTATGAATAAGGAGGGTATTGTAAATCCTGAATCTAATTACTGCTTTGGAGAGGGCGGTGCAGGCACTTACAGCGATGGCAAATTATACACCCGGTCCACCAAGCGCGGCAATGTGCTACGAATACTTCAATTATTCCATCATTTCGGAGCGGACGCGGACATACTATATGAAGCCCATCCGCATATAGGTACTAATAAACTGCCGCAGATAATTACGGCAATGCGTGAACAAATTATTGCCTGTGGCGGGGAAGTACTGTTTGAAACGAAACTTACAGATATATTGCTCAATGGCGATACTATTGCTGGTGTTAAAACTGCCGGTGGTAAGACGATAACATGCAATGCCGTAATACTTGCTACCGGCCATTCCGCCCACGATATTTTCACACTGTTACACCATAAATGTATTGCCATAGAATGTAAGCCATTTGCATTAGGCGTGCGCATAGAGCATCCACAACTGCTCATAGACCAGTCGCAATACCATTGCACCACCCGCGACCCTTTTTTACCGCCTGCGAGCTATTCCGTGGTAGCGCAGGAAAACGGAAGAGGGGTATTCTCTTTCTGCATGTGCCCCGGAGGCATTATAGCCCCTGCGGCTACTGCACCTGGAGAGATAGTGGTAAATGGGTGGTCTCCATCGAAACGAAACAATGCTTTTGCAAATTCAGGAACCGTGGTAGCTGTTGACGAGCGGGACTTTGCGACTTATAAATTCACGGGGCCGCTTGCGGCCATGCATTACCAGCAAATGGTGGAACAACGCGCTTACCATATTGGCGGCGGCAAGCTGATAGCTCCCGCCCAGCGCATGGCCGACTTTGCTGACGGCAAAATATCATCTATCCTACCCGACTGCTCTTATATACCTGGTATTCACAGCGCAGCAATAAGCGATGTGTTGCCCAAAGAAGTGAATGCAGCATTAAAGAAGGCGGTTGTTGATTTTGGCAAAAAAATGAAAGGCTACTTTACCAATGAAGCCGTGCTGGTAGCCACAGAATCACGCACCAGTTCACCTGTCCGGATTCCACGCGATAAGGATACTTTGCAGCATACACAAATTAAGGGTCTATATCCCTGTGCGGAAGGGGCAGGTTATGCCGGAGGAATAGTATCTGCCGCTATTGACGGGGAGCGCTGTGCTGAAGCGGCTGTTATAAAGTGGCTGTAACCCTCAATAATAAACGATTTCAGTTTCTATGGATTCAAGCGGGAAAGGTTTTCCGAATTTCGTGGTAAATTTTGTTTCCCTGATCATATTCCCGTTCTTATCGTACTCATATTCCTTGGTGTAACTTCCTTTTGTTTCCAGGTTTCCATTTGATTGATAAGAATTCACTTCAACTTCATTCCCCTTATCATCATATTTGTAGGTGTATTTTGAATCGAGAATTTCATCAGTTTTATAAATATCATCCTCTATTTTATTGCCCTTATTATCAAATTTAGAAGTCCATTTGTTTTTAATACTTCCGTCATATTCATAATTATCTGTTTCTACAATATTTTCATCATTGTCATATTCATAAGTGCAGGTTGTATAAGGGGAGGCGTCTGGTTTATAACCGAATATCATTTTCTTATTGCCGTAATCAGTATATTTATAAGTAAACCGCATATCCATACTGCCGTCTTCCTTGTAATTATTCAACTCAATTACATTTCCCTTTTCATCGTATTTATACACGGTCCTCCTGATAAGCAGTCCTTTTGCAGAATAGCCATTATCCTCCACTTCATTCCCATTTTCATCATACTTCATGATAGACTTACCATAGAGCGCTCCAGACTTATAATAATCCGTCTCTGTATCATGCCCTTTAGCATCAAATTTATAAGTAAACTTGCCTTCCGGTTTCCCTTCTGATTTATACTGCTGCAATTCAACGAGGTAGCCATCAGGATTGTATAATTCCACATCTTTTGACTCCACCATTTTCTGGGCTTTTCCCAATTTTTCAGTGAATTTATAATGTAGGTGGGTAATGGATTTGATCTTCCCGATCAATCCCTTGGAAGCCAGCGTAAAATGCTTCTCTAAAATGACATTTGTTTTAGCCTTTTTGGGAGGCTTTGGAGTAGCGCTGACATTTTTTGCAACCGTATCACTTTTTTCTTCTTTGTTGTTTAAACTGGTATTGCCTAAGCAGGAAACCAATAAAATACCCGGCAGGCTAAATAATAATATACGGGTTGCAAAATGTGTTATCGCTTTCATCGAAAAATGTATTTATAATACAAATATAATACGCAACATGACATTAGGAACGATGACAAAATAAAATCCACCAATTTGACTGTTCTTTTCCGTTTCTGCCTCCTTGCAAAAGCCCTTAAATAAGCTTGCTATTCGCGGATTTTGCATCTTGCATAACATGCCTTCGCTGAACAAGCTATGGCAGTTGATAAAAGAAAAATAACTATCCGACTTAGTGGATTTTATTTTGCCTAAGTTCAAGTACCAAATGCAACACGCTTAGTCAATTTACGTCCGGGGGTACCCCCG
>CAISOH010000092.1 GCA_903887005.1 uncultured Bacteroidota bacterium
AAGATTTTATTTTTATTATATACTATTTATTAGCATTTATAATTTTTACACTTAAAATTAATACAGTATGAAACGATTTTACTTTTCAAAACTGGTACTCCTTGCAGCCCTTTTATTTGGATGGAATCAGGGTGCATATGCCCAGACAACCACTTATAGTTATACCGGGGGGATGCAAACTTACCTGGTACCTACTGGAGTATCGCAGGTATCCTTTGACATTACCGGGGCACAAGGAGGAAATTCTTACAGCTCTTACAGTCTTGGAGGAAATGGAGGCCGTGTAAAAGGTACTCTTTCGGTTACCGGAGGATCTACATTATATATTTATGTGGGAGGTGCCGGAACAATGGCATCAGGGAGCGGAAATGCAACAGCCGGTTTTAATGGTGGCGGCACAGGCGGACCTTATGGTGGCGGCGGTGGCGGCGGCACCGATATCAGTACAACATCGGGGACTGTAAACACACGTACCCGTGTGGTTGTGGCTGGCGGTGGCGGCGGCGGTTCCTGGGATTGCAGCAGTGAGACAGGGGGTGCCGGCGGAGGCCTGTCCGGTGGAAATGGAGTTACTTGCGGAAGCAACCAGCCATCTTCAAACGGTCAGGGCGGTTCGCAAATTGGCGGTGGCGCCCAGGCCTCCAGTGGTGGAAATCCTGGCGGATTAGGCACTGGTGGAAGTTATACAGCAGGAACCTGGGGCTCCGCAGGCGGCGGTGGCTATTATGGCGGCGGCAGCGGTTATTATGGCAGCGGTGGAGGTGGTTCTTCTTACACCAATGCGGTATTAGTTACAGCCTCAACACATACACAAGGGTATCAAACCTCAAATGGTTATGTAAGTATTACTCCATTAGTGCCGTTGGTTGTTTCTACACCTTCATCTCTTTCTTTCGGAGTACAAACCGCTGGCACATCTTCTGTACCCAAGTTTGTTGTTATTACCGGCTCTCTTTTAACCGGCTATGCATCAACACTTTCTGCTGTTCCACCTTATGGTTATCAAATTTCTCTTGATGGGGTTAACTGGTATGGCAGCACAGGTACCTTGCCTATTGGTTATTCTTCAGCTACTTTAGCGCCTGTTAATCTTTATGTACAATTCGCTCCCGGCTTTGCTACGGCATATCCCGGCAATATTGTTATTACCGGCGGTGGTCAGGCGACACCGTGTAATATACCTCTGAATGGCATAGGCGTAACTGCATGTTCCTCTCTTCCTACAGCAGGTACAGCAACTGTATCTCCATCCACTGCCGGAGTGAGCACACCAATTACATTAAGCCTTACGGGAGCAAGCGTAGGAGGAAGTATTACTTTTCAATGGCAATCTTCTGCTGACAGCATTACCTGGACTGATATTAACGGGGCCGTATTGTCCACTTATTCTTTTACAGGGATTGCTGCAAAAACATGGTTCCGTTGCAATGTTACCTGCCCCGGCAGCGGGACGTCAACCTCCACTATGCCATCGGCAACTTTTGTAGCCGGAGCTATGACAGCTTCCAGCTGTACACCTAATTATGCCAATACCTGCTCCAGTTATCCTATGAACTGCAGCATCAATTCCCTTGTGGGTTATTCCGGTTCGCTTAGCGACCCAAGTTCATCCTGCTCGGCTAATTACACGGATAATACAGCAATGCCGACTGCTTCACTTATGGCAGGTAATACATATAGTGTAACGCTTCAGGCGCCACCCAGTTATTACAGCAGTTATTCTGCACAGGTATTTATAGATTTTAATAATAATGGCTCATTTGATCCAACTACAGAAAGTGTGGCTGGTATCCCCTTTAATTTCAGTACTTCAGCACAGGTTACTACTTTAACTGTTCCTGCTAATGTGACTCCCGGTACTTACAGAATGAGAATAGTGGGAAATTACAATAGCGCCGGTTACTCCTATCCCAATATTCCTCCCTGTCCTACTACTGCTATCAGTTACGGACAGACACGTGATTATTCGATTACTATTGTAGCTCCCCTCTGTTCGGGTACACCAAACCCAGGTATTTCTTACATACCTTTTACAACTGGCTGTGGCCCGTATAGTTCTAATTTCTATGGTATAGGAGCAACAACTACCCTGGGAGGCCTTTCTTATAACTGGCAATCATCACCTAACGGACTAACCGGCTGGGCTGATATCGGCGGCGCTTCGAATCCTACTTATACTCAGTCAATCAGCACTACTCTTTATTACAGGGCGCGTGTCACCTGCAGCTACGGCGGCACGGCAACTACTCCTGCTACCATGGTATCTTATAATATCCAGCCTGCGCCGATAACGGGTACTTCTGCCGGTTTCTGCAGCAATATTCCTACTCAGTTAAGCGACGCCACACCAGGTGGCTCCTGGAGCAGCGGTAATCCGGCTATTGCGTCTGTAAATTCAACTGGCCTTGTTACCGGCATTTCTGGCGGTACCGTAACCATTAGTTATACTATGCCATCCGGCTGTAACTCCACTAAGGTATTAACTGTGTATCTTGCACCGGGAGCAATAACAGGTACTACTAATTTATGCACTACCGTTTCTTCTACTTTCCTGAATGGTACACCAGGCGGTGTATGGACGAGCAGCAATTCTGCTTTTGCCTCCGCAAATTCATCATCAGGCCTTGTTACCGGCATTGCGCCCGGTTCCCCGGTGATTACTTATACGATACCTGCCGGAGGTTGCTATTCAGTTTTCCCTATAACGGTAAATACATTGCCCGCAGCCATCACCGGCACTGCCAGTGTTTGTGAAGGCGGCTCCACAACAACTTTAGCTGACGCTACAGCAGGCGGTACCTGGAAGAGCAGTAACTCATTCCAGGCGTCTGTATCAGGTACAGGTTTAGTTACCGGGGTTACTGCAGGCAATCCTACTATTACTTATACATTGACTGGCGGTTGTTATGCAATACATCCCATAACAATTAGTCCATTGCCTGCCGCTATAACAGGTACTTCCAATGCCTGCGTAGGCCTTACAACAACTTTATCTGACGTGACGGCAGGGGGGGTATGGAGCAGCAGCAATCCATCGGTTGCAACCGTTTCCGGCGGCATAGTAAGTGGTATAGCATCCGGTTCTTCTAATATTAATTATACATTGGCTGCAACCGGCTGCGCAACTACATTGCCGATAACAGTAAACCTGTTACCTGCAGTGTTCTCAGTGACAGGCGGCGGCGGATATTGTAATTATACGCCACTACCCGGCATACATATCGGATTGAGCGGTTCCTCAACAGGCATTAATTACGGTTTGTACGAAGTAGGTATAGGATGGATTAAAACCATACCTGGTACGACATCAGGCCTTGATTTTGGCGCAATTACCCCGGTAGGTACTTATACGGTACAGGCTACAGACGCGGCTACCGGCTGTACCAGTAATATGACCGGCAGCGCTGCAGTGTCAATTAATCCGTTACCATCTGTTTATACTTTATCATCAGTTGGTACCGGCGCATACTGCGCGGGCAGTGCAGGTGTTGATCTTATTTTGAGTGGATCTGACGCAGGTGTAAATTACCAGTTAATGATGGGTACCGCACTTATTGGCACTCCAGTACCCGGTACGGGCGTTGGTACGCTTAACATGGGTTATCAGACGGCAGCCGGCGCCTATTCTGTTGTTGCTACCAATGTATCAACACTATGCCAGGAAACAATGAGTGGTAATCCTACCATATCAATTAATACGGCTCCTACCGTTTATGCGGTATCGGGCAGCGGCACAAGCTTCTGCACAGGCGGCACTGGAATTGAAATTACCATGGCGAATTCAGATTTGGGTATTACCTATGATTTGATGAAAGCAGGCACTTTATTACCAGTGTCCACCATACCAAGTACAGGCGGTGCGATAACATTCGGATTCTGGACAGCGCCCGGTGTTTATACAGTCCGGGCAACAGACCCTGCAGGCTGTGCAAGCACTATGTCAGGCAGCGTTACGATAAATGTTATTCCTCTGCCATCTGCCCAGGTGATAAACGGTGGCGGTGCATTTTGCGCAGGCGGTACAGGCAAACATATAGGCCTGAACAATTCAGTTTTAGGCGTAAGTTATATATTAATGAATGGCCCGACTCCTGTTGATACTATAGCAGGTTCCAACTCCAGCATAGATTTCGGTGCTCAAACTGCTCCCGGAACTTATACGGTAGTTGCGATGAACAGCCTTGGGTGCCAGAGCACTATGCCGGGTTCAACAAACATTTCAGTTAATCCATTGCCTGTCGGATACTCGATGACGGGCGGTGGCGGCTATTGCTCCGGCAGTACCACAGGCGACACCATTACGTTGGCATCAAGTGACCTGGGCATACATTACCAGTTATTTAATGGCGGTTCAACAGTTGGCCTGCCAAAGACAGGTACCGGCGGAGCGCTTCTTTTCACATCGGTTTTTGGCACGGGCACTTATTCGATAATTGCATCAAACGGAACTACAACCTGCACGAATTCAATGCCGGGCAGC
>CAISOH010000093.1 GCA_903887005.1 uncultured Bacteroidota bacterium
ACTCACACAATTACTTGCGGCCTCTATTTTGAAGTGATCGCACATAACAGTCTGAGATTATTTTGTTGTATCAAATAAAAAATGATTTTATTGGACGACAGTCCCAAATATCAGCACTATACTTTTCTACATAACAGTTCGATGATATATATCAGTTTATTAGCCAGGCCTTTTAATATTTTATGCTAATAATGGTATTTGTTGAGGTCTTGGAGGTGTCCCACACCTTTTCGGTGTGGGACACCTGTGCTAAATATAGTTAACTAATTGATTGCCAAATAAATAATCGTCGAACTGAGGTTAATTTACTAACAATCAAATAATTATGCTTTGCGCCTTTGCGAGAGATATTTATTGCACTTTTTTACCCCGTGAGAAGTATAGCTTGATGGATTACTGTTTTCAAAATCCCCCTTAATCAAACCGTATAAAACTACATCTTCACAAATTTATAAACCTTACTGTCTGCACTTCCCTGTAGATGCAGCAAATACATACCTGCCGGTAAATTGCTGATATTTATCCGGTTAAGTCCTTTGTTTGCCTGTCCGGTTAAGTTCATTTGTGCACCATTGATTGAATATACATCATAATTCAGGTTTTCGGCGCCCTTATACTTTATCATCACATTATCAGTGCAAACTGTGGGATAAACTATAATATTTTCCGGAATAAATACCTGGCCAATGCTCAATGGAGCAAAATTAGGTGTAAACCGGTAAACGGTACCATCGGGTGGAAATGAAGAAAGTCCGGAATATGCAATTGTGGGCATACCTCCTGAAATTGGCACCTTCTGTAAGATGGGGCTTGCCGGATTTCCACCTAACATATAAACCGTTCCATTTCCGGAAACAAAATCTTCTAAATATCCGGCAATGGGACCAGCAGGGTCAAAATAATCAGTTCCGGTTACCAGGGATGTACCATACCTTAACTCCACAATTCCTGAATCTTCATAATACCAAATTTGCAGGTTGACTGAGTCTGTCATCTTACTGATGTCGAGCAATTGCTGATCAAATCCGGCATTAGATACTTCGTACATAAAAATATGATGTCCCGCTGTGCCTGTCAGTTTATACTTTACCGGTGAATGGGATACCGTATCCGTGGTATATCCCCTGTCGTCAAGGCTTGCGTCAGTCAGAATAAAACCTGAGAAGGTCACCGTTGCGGTATCAGTAACGGACACATTACCACCCTCTGAAATAAAATAGGGGCAATTGATGGTGTCTATTTTAAAAGGAAAACCGAGGGGAGCAGTAAAATTGTGGGTGTTGTCCCAAATCAGACCGGAATCTATACGGGTTGCAGAAGTCAGTGGCACATAAGGCTGGCTGTAAACGGTAAATGTATAATTCATCTGCGCAAATGCCTTTGAAGACAACAGCAGGATCGTAAATAATGTAAATAAAAACTGTCTCATAAATATAGATTTATTAAACAAAGTAACTGAAAATTGATGTAAAATATTGCGTTTATATACTTATTTTAAAAATAATAAACCAAAACCGGCCTTTCATCACTCCCAATACATAATAATACCAATTCCCGTGTTAAATTAGTCCAAAAAATGCGGGCTATAGATAACACCTCCCGGCACCTGTCCCGATTTTTCATCGGGAGGGTAGGGGCTTATAGGCAAGTGAGGATAGACTAATTTATAATGAGTATTGGTATAAATGTAGTTTTATTTAAAAAGGTTGCCATATAGATAAAAAATCTACGAAAGCTGTCAATTATCAGTTTAAGCTAGGGCTAGATTAGTGGATATATTAATTGAGGGCTTTGCGGTCTTGGTTTTTATATTATTTACTAACAATAAAATAATTATACTTTGCGTCTTTGCGCCTCCGCGAGAGACCATTATTGTACTTTTTTACCCGTGAGAAGTATATAATGGTAAGGTGGGTTGAAAAAAAGCGGATCGTAAATTTGTCCTTTTTCCTTTATCAGAAATTTTCCAGACTTTTCCTGATGATATAAATGCACTCATCCGTCTGTGTCCTGGTGATAATTAATGGGGGGGCAAAGCGAATCCTGTCGCCATGGGTAGGCTTGGCAATCAGGCCGTTGTCTTTCATTTCGAGACAGATGTCCCATGCTGCGTCTTTATTCGGATGGTCAATAACTATAGCATTAAACAAGCCCTTTCCACGTACAACTGAAATATGTTCATGGTTCAATGCGAGTAATTCCTGGCGAAAATACTCACCCTCAATAGCCGAGTTCTCTGCCATCTGCTCATCCGCAAGTACCTGTAAGGCAGTAATAGCCACTTTACATGCAAGGGGATTGCCGCCATAAGTAGAACCATGGTCGCCGGGCTTTATAGTGAGCATAATCTCATCATCAGCCAATACCGCTGATACCGGCATAGTACCACCCGAAAGCGCCTTGCCAAGCAGCAATATGTCCGGACGTACGTTTTCATGGTCGCAGGCCAGCATTTTACCTGTGCGGGCCAGCCCGGTCTGTATTTCATCAGCTATGAACAGTACATTGGCTTCCTTGCATATTGCGGCAGCTTTTGATAGATAGCCTTCATCCGGTACAATTACCCCGGCCTCTCCCTGTATTGGCTCTACCAAAAAAGCGACAACATCAGTATCCAGCAATGCAAGCTGTAAAGCCGCTATATCATTATAAGGTATTAATTCAAAACCCGGAGTAAACGGGCCAAAATCCTTCCTGGAACTATCATCACTGCTAAATGAAATAACACTGAGGGTACGGCCGTGAAAATTATGTTCACAGGTAATGATCTTAGCTTTGTTTTGAGGTACCCCCTTCACTTCATAACCCCAGCGGCGGGCCAGCTTAATGCCGGTTTCTACCGCTTCCACGCCCGTATTCATGGGCAGCACTTTATCGTATCCGAAAAATTTAGTGATAAATTCAGCATACTCGCCCAATGCATCATTGTGAAATGCACGGGAAGTGAGAGTAAGCTTCTGTGCCTGCTCTATGAATGTTTCTATTATCCTTGGATGGCAATGCCCCTGATTGACAGCCGAATAACCGGAAAGGAAATCGTAATAACGGCGGTCATCCACATCCCATACAAAAACCCCCCTGCCCCTGGTAAGCACTACAGGCAACGGATGATAATTATGCGCACCATATAATGCTTCCTTTTCCAGGAAATGTTGTGTAAGAGACGAAATCATATTAGTGGCTTGCATAAAGCAAAATTACATCTTTGCGGGCATATTTTCATTTCCGGCATGATGATTTTGGTCAGAAAGTACAGCAAATTCATGCATACCATACCAATGTCATTAACTTAAGCCCTGAAGGGGCAAAATATGAATAGCGATGGGCAACGCCCATCGGTTAAATGAAAAACACAGTTAAGCCCTGAAGGGGCGAAATATGTTAGCGATGGGCAACGCCCATCGGTTAAATGAAAAACACAGTTAAGCCCTGAAGGGGCGAAATATGTTAGCGATGGGCAACGCCCATCGGAACGTCATTCATTAAGTTAATGACATTGTATATCTTATGCACATTATTATTTTTCCTGGTTGCTTATTAGGGCTATTTCTTAAGAATGCAATTCCCATAAGGAACGTTGATACCGTTTTTTAACGATATGGATTACCGTTGTTTAACGGTATAAAAAACCGTTAAACAACTCTTGTGCATTCTTTTGAACAGTTCCACCTTTGTATTATGATAATGAGCAATTAATACAAAACCTCATTTATTGTATATAAACCTTGTAGGAACACGCTGAAAATCCTCTCAAAGAGTAAGCGCCCGAAAGCCGAAAAGGGAATAGAGTAGGCAGCATCATTGAAACAATCAAACCTAAAAAATGAAAGCAACAAAAGAAAACAAAAAGGATGCTTCCCCGGAAGTAATACCCTGTTCGCTCAAATTACTGCCGGAAGATCAGTGGATCCTGGCTTCGGAAACCGCGATTCGGATCAATCCGGAAAACAAAAGACATCTGAATCAACTGAGGCAGGCATTAGGCAGTGGCGTTATTCCTCCCGCGCATCTTGCACTGCTTATCCCTAAAAGATGGCCACCAACGGGTGTTAGCCTTACGGTGAGTTTTCTAGGCACTGTTGATGCGGCACTCCAAACCCGCATACTTTCGCATATGAATGCATGGGGGCAGTATTGTAATGCAACGTTTACACTTGTAAATGTAAACGGACAGGTTCGTATCAGCCTTACAGGGGCCGGCTATTGGTCATATCTGGGAACAGATATCACGCACATTGCCGCCGGCCAGGCTACCATGAACCTCCAGGGCTTCAGCATGAGTACCCCGGAATCTGAGTTTCACCGTGTAGTTCGCCATGAGACTGGTCATACGCTGGGCTTCCCGCATGAACATACACGCAGTGAGATCGTAAACAGGATTGACCCGGCCAAAGCGAAGGCTTATTTCCTGGCAAACGATGGTTGGGACGCGGCAATGGTTACGGCACAGGTGCTGACTCCTTTAAATGACTCGGCCCTTATCGAAACAGCCCATGCCGACCCCAATTCTATCATGTGCTATTGGCTGCCGGCCTCTATTATGAAGGACAATATTGCGGTAGCCGGAGGAATGGATATTGATATACAAGATGCTCAGTTTGCCAGTACTGTTTATCCGAAAATACATGGTGGGGGAGGTTATCAGACCATGGGAGCTATTACCGTAGATGGAAGCAGGCCTTATGTATTTGTCAAGTGCAATGATGGGAACCTATGGGTTTATTGGTGGTCAGGCAGTGCATGGGCATGGTCGAACCAGGGAACGCCATCAGGCGTAACGCTCACGGACAAAATGGGGGCAATTACGGTAGATGGTGGCCGGCCCTATGTATTTGTAAAAGGCAGTGACGGCAATCTTTGGGTCAATTGGTGGTCAGGTTCTGCATGGGGCTGGTCGAATCAGGGCAAACCTGCTGGAGTAACAATTGCAGCAACTATGGGCGCCATAAATGTTGATGCGGGCAGGCCTTACGTATTTATCAAAGGCAGCGACGGAAACCTTTGGGTCAACTGGTGGTCTGGTACCGCGTGGGGTTGGGCTAATCAGGGCAAACCTTCCGGTTTAACCATCACAGACAGCATGGGTGCGATAACAGTTGATGGAGGAAGGCCATACGTATTTGTAAAATGCAGCGACGGACATCTCTGGGTTAATTGGTGGTCTGGCACTGCCTGGAAATGGGCTAACCAGGGAACACCTCCGGGAGGCGTATCTATCACAAACAGCGAGGGCGCTATTAACGTTGACGCCGGGCGGCCTTATGTCTTCGTAAGAGGCAGTGACGGCAACCTTTGGGTTAACTGGTGGTCTGGTACCGCCTGGGCATGGGCAAACCAGCACAAACCCTCCGGATTATCAATAACAGATAGCATGGGTGCGATAACAGTAGATGGAGGAAGGCCATACGTATTTGTAAAATGCAGTGATGGCAACCTTTGGGTTAACTGGTGGTCTGGCAGTGCATGGGCATGGGCCAATCAGGGAACTCCTCCATCTGGTGTATCTATTACCAATACCATGGGAGCCATCACCGTAGGAGGAGGCAGGCCTTATGTATTTGTCAAGGGTAGTGACGGGAACCTTTGGATTAACTGGTGGTCTGGCACTGCATGGGCGTGGTCTAAAGCTAATTAATGCGGATCCCGGGTAAGCCGTATATAGATTGCATTTATTTCAGTTTATCCTCCGGTTGGTTGATCAGAATTGATTCTTCACCATAGAAGGGCTGTCTCCTGGCAGCCCTTCTTTTTTTACAAAAAAACCAGAATAGTTCTCTGTTATTTGAACCAATAAATGCAAGTACCCACAAAAAAATGCAATTTGACAAATCTCCGTTGTCCCATCGGAGCACCGGAACAACACACGATTGAAAAAAAATATTTATTGGCCAGGCATGATTAATGCTATTCCGCTTCTGTGGCGTTGGCACCCTTGTACTTTCAGTTCTTTTGTCACCATGAGTACCCACCATTTGACACCAAAAGGATAAAATGTGAATGACGTTACTGAGCCCACAGCCAATAGAATTACTGTCACAGTGAGCCGCGCCGAACCGTGACAACGATGAGGATTTTGCTGAAGTTTAATCAGGGAAACGTAACCCATGGTGAGCAATTGTCAAGGTGAGCCTGCCGAATAGAATTCCTGTCA
>CAISOH010000094.1 GCA_903887005.1 uncultured Bacteroidota bacterium
GTTTGGAAAGTCGGTTCACCGATGGGGGAGAATTTAAACAAGAAAAAATTACTCTTTATGCTGGTAAAGAAATCATTGATACAAATGACGACGAATTCGATGAAATTTCATCATCAATTGCGATACCTCGAAATTTATATGTAACCGGAACAATCAACGTGGATGAAACCACCTATATGTTCAGTCCTAAAGTGTTGGACCGTGCTAATGTGATTGAATTTAATGAGGTTAATCTCGATAATTACGGAATCGCAGCAGCACCAGTAGCACCGGCACCAGCAGCAGCAGCACCAGCAGCACCGGCACCGGCAGCAGCACCAGCGCCAGCGCCAGCAGCACCGGCGGATGGGGCGCCGGCAGGTGGAGCTGCCGAGCAGCCACAAACACCAGCAGAAATAGAACTTTCGGTATTTCCAACATTCGGAACGGTAGAGTTAGCGACCAAAGGTGATTATGTGGGCTTAGACGATGAATCAAAAAAATTGTTCAAGGAAATCAATGACATACTAAAGGCTTTTAATTTACATTTTGGCTATCGGGTTGTTAATGAAATGGCTTTGTTTCTAAAGAACCTATTGTTGTATGTGAATAACGACCCGGCAACCATTAGGTGGGGACAGGACGTTCAAATTGTTCAAAAAATCCTGCCAAAATTTAATGGGAGCTTAGGTAAGCTAGAAATACCTCTCAAATTAATTTTACAACATTTGCATGCACCCGTTAGAGATGTTGAAATAAATGTTGAAACATTAATGGGGATAAATACTCAAGCAAGTGCTTACCCTTTAACAATTAAGAAAATTGTTGCGATGCTAGCTCATCTTTATCAAAATGGTTATGCGAATTTTATAGAATAATGAAAGTATTTACTGATAAAGAATTACGAGTAGAAGTTGACGCGCCTGTATTATATGAAAATCAGGACTACTATTTTCTTTTAAGCGAATCTGAATCACTGCAAATTAAAAGCGATAAGTTTTTATCGTCAATAGTAGACGTCTTGCCATTTAATAAAGTAGGTAAAGCTAAATTTACTAATCAAGTTGGTTTTGTTACTATTCTTAAAAATAAGTATGACGTTAGGTCAAAGAAGTTTGGGGACGTGTCGGGAAATGAACAGACAAAAACCCTTATTGATGAAATAAATTCAATGTTCAAACACTTCACGTTCCATTACCCATCAATTACAGCAGCATCTCGACAGGTAAATTTTTCATCGATAAACACAGATATATTATCTCGATTCGATTATCTAAAACAAGCCATATTATCAGACAACCTGCCAACGTTTACGAACTGTCTCGACATGATCTTAATGCAGCCGCATCATAAGTTAAGTTCGGAAAAAATAACTACACCATTTCATAAAGTGAAAAACATTAGCCATACTGATATTTTCGGCTCCAAGACAAAGTATGTAAGATACGATAACCTAAGCATTGAGAACCTACCCTTATCACAAAAATTAATTGGAAAAGGAAAGAAGCTATTTCCTTCTTTTATGCTCGAAAACAAACACTCGGAAACCTATGATACTTCTGAAAATAGATTTATCAAGTTCTTTCTTGAGGAAATATCAAACCTGTCACAGTATATAATTAGCAATTATGAAAAATCAGAGAAAGTATATTTAGATGCGATTCAAATAAAACAAAAGATTGATAGTTACTTAGCCCGGAATTTTTTTCGATCAATTGGTAAAATGACCTTTGTTCCCTATTCATCAACAACGATACTTAAAAGAAATGGTTACAAGGAATTGTTCCAGCATTTTATTAAAAGCCGCTTCTCATTTAATCACCTTTTAGAACGCATAAATAAAGAATACGATTCTACA
>CAISOH010000095.1 GCA_903887005.1 uncultured Bacteroidota bacterium
ACTCACACAATTACTTGCGGCCTCTATTTTGAAGTGATCGCACATAACAGTCTGAGATTATTTTGTTGTATCAAATAAAAAATGATTTTATTGGACGACAGTCCCAAATATCAGCACTATACTTTTCTACATAACAGTCTGTGAGCCCGGTTATTTGCGCTATCTCTTCATAGCGGTATCCTTCATAGTCTTTGAGCAATACCAATGCTCTTGATTGTTCATCTAACTGACCAAGCGCCCTGTCCAATACCTTTTTCAAGTCAGGATTTCCGGGAGTAATGTTACCTTCCGGAATTTCGATATAGGACACTTTCGCTTTTTTCCGGTAATTATCCACAGACTGGTTGTAAGCAACCTGGAAAAGAAAGGCTTTCGCTTTCCCCTTCTCCACATCCTTCCTTTTTTTCCAAAGAACTTCGAAACTGTTTTGCACGACATCATGCGCGTCATTCGCCTGCCCGGTACATTTGCAGGCAAACCTGAAAAGGGCGTCGGCCCATTCCTGCACACATGCATTGTACTCATTTGCCTCCATTGAATAGTATATCGTGAGAAAAAGAAAAAAGTTACAGAAATTCTTAAAAATTTTCAGAAAGTACGAAAAAAAGGGATTGCCGGGGTAAAACCGGAACGTTTTCCGTAAGCCCCAAAAAAAATATTGACAAATAGTATAAATATTCTATAACGTTTTCATAACTTGGACAGTAATTCCAATCGTTGAACTAAAACAACTCTTTTTATTATCACTTACAAAAAATTTAATCATGGCAACTTCAAAAAAACAAGCCGCTAAAAAAGCAGTAAAAAAGAATGCGCCCGCAAAAAAAGCAGCGCCTAAAAAAGTTGTGAAAAAAGCAGCGCCGGCTAAAAAAGCGGCACCTAAAAAAGTTGTGAAGAAGGCTGCACCCTCTAAAAAAGCGGCGCCTAAAAAAGTTGTGAAGAAAGCGGCCCCTGCAAAGAAAGCCGCGGTTAAAAAAGTTGTGAAAAAAGCTGCTCCTGTAAAGAAAGCAGCTCCTAAAAAAGTTGTAAAGAAAGCCGCGCCTGCAAAAAAAGTAGCGCCTAAAAAAGTTGTAAAGAAAGCTGCGCCTGCAAAGAAGGCTGCACCAAAGAAAGCGGCACCTGTAAAGAAAGCGGCTGCCAAAAAAGCGGCACCTGTAAATACTAACGTAATGAACGATTCCGAAATGATGCCAATGGCAATCATTGTTGAAAGTATTTCAGAAAATGAAGATAACGGCATGCCGCAGGGCACTGAAGATATCTATATAATAACAACAGAAGGTTAATGTGAGGTAAATTAGTAAATGTCCCACACCGGAAAAAGGTGTGGGACATTTTGTGCATTTATCATTTCCAAACAACAGATTTTAATGGATTGGTAAGGATTTGTGATGTTATACCAATACTCATGATAAATTAGTCTGCCCTCACTTACCTATAAACCCCGACCCTAAAGGGAGGTGAACTTTAACCCAGATTTTGCAGTAGATAATTTTTTTGAAGTTTGTGTCAGCTAAGACCCTTGCCAGTATTGATTTTTGCTAATCAAAATCCAACTGCTATGCGGTTGAAAATGGTGGAGTTGGTTAATTCATGAAATTCTTAACAGGCCTTAATCCACATGCTGCATTGGTAATTTGACTGCAAAATCTGGGTTTAATGTGTCCCTGTCAAATGGGCTGGAAGGTGAACTTTAAAGCCCCTGCCCTCCTAAAGGGTGGTGTATTTATAGCCCGCATTTTTTGGACTAATTTAACACGGGTATTGGTATTACTTACACTATAGGTTTTGGTGTGTCTTTCCTGTACAATAGTCTTAACATAGATGGCAATACAATAAGCAATAAAGGCATTGCGATAATAAATCCGCCTATTACAGATATGGCGAGCGGCTGGTGTAATTGTGCACCTGTGCCAATTCCCAGGGCTAATGGCATTAACGCTATGATGGCCCCTAAGGCGGTCATCAGCTTTGGCCGCAGGCGGGTGGAGATTGCATAGATTATGGCTTCATCAACACTTTTGTCTTTGAGCACTTCCTGGAACTGGAGGAAAGTAAATATCGCGTTTTCGCCAATGATACCTACAATCATGATAAGGCCGGTATAGCTGCCTACATTCAGTGGCGTGTGCGTGATAAACAATGCCAGATAACTGCCTGATATGCCAAGGACAGCAATAACCAAAATCAATATGGCAACTCTTATTTCTTTAAAAACAAACAGAATAACACCAAATACCAACGCACAGGAAGCGAGCAGTATCATGAGTAGTTCCTTGAATGATTTTTGCTGTTCGGCGTAGGATCCGCCATATTCAATATGGTAGCCCTGTGGTAACACTATTTTACCTGAAATTGCCCCCTTAATATCTTTCATAACACTGCCAAGGTCCCTGTTCTCCAGGCGTGCAGTTACTGCGCCCATAGATTGCAGGTCCTCTCTTTGTATCTCCGCATCACCGGTGTCTAAAACTATTTCAGCAAGGGAATTGACAGGGGTCAGTTTACCATTCGGCAAAAATACAAGCTGGTTTCGCATTTCAGCAGCACTTAATTTATTGCTGCCGGGATATACGGCCCTAATATTCATCATCTGTTCTTTTTCAGGAAATGAACCAATTATGTTTCCTTCAAGAGATGTCTGTAACTGGTACTGCAGGTTTGCCGGTGTAATGCCGAACTGGGCCAGTTTTACAAAATCCGGTATGACACGAATGGATGGCCCTGCAATCACTATGCCGTTAAAAACGTCAGCAGTTCCTTTCACTTCCGAAACAATAGTGGCAACCTGGCCTGATATTTCTTCCAGTTTTTTCCGGTTGTCGCCGAATATTTTTATTTCCACCGGCTGCACGGAAGTCATGAGGTCGCCAAGCATGTCTCCTATTACCTGCCCGAAGTCAATCCGTAATGCCGGTTGTGAAGACTCTATTTTTTTCCTGAGGCCACTGATCACTTCTTCCGTAGTTTTGTTTCTATTACCCTTTAACTGAATCAGGTAATCACCGCGGTTTGGCTCGGTAATAAAAAATCCCATTTGTGTTCCGGTCCTTCTTGAGTAAGTTGCTACATCCGGTGTGGCTACGATTATCTTTTCTACTTCTTTTAAAATACGGTCTGTTTCTTCGAGGGAAGTTCCGGGAGGTGAGTTATAATCAAGCACTATGCTACCTTCGTCCATATCCGGCAGAAAGCCGGTAGCCAAACGAGGCAGAATCATAATTATTGAAACCGTCAAAATCGCGATGATTAGCAGACTTACTGCAGGGCGGTGAATAAACCAGGATACCCACGGCTGTCTCTTTACTTCATGCTTCTCTTCTGTTCCGTTAATATTTGCGGTTTTCCCTTTAGCGGTAAGTGTTAAATAAATAACAGGCAAAAGCAACCAGGTGACAAAAAAGGAACAGACGAGCGTAATGATCATGGTGTTGGTCATTACACTAAAATAAGCACCTGCCACACCGCTCATTAATAAGAATGGAAGGAAGATCACAATAGTGCTGATGGACGACCCTATCATAGCCGGCAATAAATACTGTATTGCCTTATGGGCTAATGTTGTCGTCGGTTCGCCGGGGTTTTCTTCATGGGTGCGGTGTATCTGTTCTACTACCACTATGGCGTCATCAATAATGAGCCCGATGGAAGCGGCAATAGCACCCAGGGTCATAATATTAAAAGTATAGCCTACGGCATAGATAGCTATCAGGGTCAGACAAAGCGTAACCGGGATGGTGATAAGAATCGTAGCGCTGGCTTTCATGGAGCGCAAAAAGATAATAGCGACAATAATAGCCAATGCAAGCCCGATCCATAAACTGTCAGAAACACTTTTTACAGCGCCGTTCACGAAATCGGCCTGTATGTAATAAGGTTTTATGGTTACGTCCTTCGGAAGGATTTGCTGCAGATCTTTTACTTTCTTTTCTATTTGTGAAGAGATTTCGATAAGGTTGGAATTAGGCTGTTTAATTACAGCTATAAGGAGCGCATCTTTACCGTTGGCATTGATCTTTATATACTCCTTAGCCTCCCTGATCTGTATATCAGCAATGTCTTTAAATGATACCACACGTTTGCCATCGTTGCGGATGATAATATTACCGAGGTCTTCTTTATTATGAACGGAAGCATCAGTTACGGAAAGGTATAAATGACGGTAATCAGAAAGATAACCATTGGACTTAATGAAATTGGTCTGGGAAAGTGCAGCTGTAATAGAATCGGAAGTAATGGAAAGATCTGTCATTTTTTGAGCATCAAGAATTGCCCAGTATTCTTTTTGCTTACCGCCAATGATCCGTATCTCCGAAATCCCTTCGGCCTGCGACAAAAAAGGTTTTATGGTATAAATGGCCAGTTGTTTTAACTCAATGGGCGTCTTGGTATTGCTTTCCAGGGTATAGCCCATTACAGGCAATATGGAAGGATTCATTTTTGCAACGCTGATCTGTATATCCGGCGGCAGCATGTTCCTGATCTCATTTATTTTGGATTCTATCCGTTGCTGGTCGAGATCAACATTCGAGTTCCAGTTCATGAATGCGGATATTTCGCAACTGCCCCTGCTGGTAGCGCTGCGTATCATATGAAGGTCAGGTACCTGCTTCACCACATTTTCCAAAGGCCGCGTCACTGTA
This sequence comes from uncultured Bacteroidota bacterium, assembly GCA_903887005.1. Classification (GTDB taxonomy): domain Bacteria; phylum Bacteroidota; class Bacteroidia; order Chitinophagales; family Chitinophagaceae; genus Nemorincola. The sequence goes on from CAISOH010000095.1 coordinate 4,644, forward strand.
ACCATCATTTTATCCACAGGCTGTAAACCTGCATCAGCAATGATCTTGATTTTAGGAAAAGTGATCTCGGGGAAAAGCGAAACCTGCATTTTGCCATACACAAACATCCCTCCCGCTATGAGCAGGATAACAACCACAGTCAAAGGGTGTTTATGTGAAACGAAAATGTTCTTCATTTATTGATTGGAATTAGGATTGTTCATTTTTTTCAGTGAAATTTATTTTGGTAATAAAATCTTCATAAGAAATTGGTTGTTCATTAAAAAAGTCAAAATCCTTAAAATACTTAGCAGCAATTTTCATAAAAATATCCATACTCCTGAATTGGTTTTCTAAATTATATTCTAATCGATCAAAGAAAATTTCGAAATTTACTAGCCTGGTCTCTATTTCATCTAAATCTATTTTATCAGACGAAGGAAGAATGAATTTTACGACCTCTTTATTATTCTTAAGAATGTTTTTGAATTCTTTTTCATAGGGCCCGTGAAAGTAATAACACAGTAAGATTATTTTTGAAGATATTGACGTTTCATCTTTTAGCGTATTGATATATCTCGTTATTTTTTTTGACTCTAAAAAGCTTAATTCAAACAAACACTTTATTGCAAGTATTGGGTTGGTGATACTGAATTCCTTTTCATAAGCAGCTTCTAATAGTACTGCATTTTCAGGATGTCCAAATTTTCCAATTGTATATACAGTCCAACTTTTATTTCCCAGACTATCTGAATACAGTCTTTCATTTAAAATTTCAAAGAAGCCCTGGCGAACAAGTTCATTATAATATCTGTGTCTTTCGTTCTCAGTTAAGTCAGAGCCAATGTATAAATCTCTTGCAAATAGTGTGATATCATAATAATTTTCTTCATCGCTTTTTAGCCAATCAATTATTTGAGCTGCAATTTCATTAATTGTAAAATTACCCAATAAAAATCTCAGATTTTTATTGTCCCATGTCCTGCTGTAAGTATCAAGAACAAACTCTTTTATTGATGTCATACCCGTGAGGAAATTAAAACACAGATCACATTTATTATTATTTCGCAAAACAAAAACCTCATTCTACTATTTTAACCTTTGCTGTATCCGGCAAACCATAATTACCGGTAAGTAATATTTTATCGCCCGGTGTCAGTGCAGGCGATAAGATTTCCACCTTATCTTTTGTTTCCAGTCCTTTTTTAATCAAAACTTTTACAGCGGTATTGGTGTCTGTTAATTTCATTATCCAAAACTCACTCTGGACATCATTTGTCAATATTGCCGCCTTAGGTAATGAAACTGCATTATCTTTTTTTATTTTTTCTATTATCACTTTCGCAATCAGGTTTTCGGGGATATTGGCGCTATTGGGAACTTTTATGACGATACTTTGTGTTTGAGATCCGGGGTCAACGATGGGCAGGGCTGAGGTGACAGTACCTTTGAGCTTTGTATTATCAGGCAGTGTCAAATCCAGGATCCTGCCAATCTTTACATATTGTTTCAGCTCGTAAGGAAGGTTTAAAAGAAATGCGAAACTGCTGATGTCGTTTATTATCGCGAGCTGTTCTCCATCCTGAACATAATCGCCCGCCTGGTGATTCAACTGTGATATGTATCCGGTGCCGCTTGATTTAATATTATTGATGCCGGAAAATTTAAAGGAAGGGTCCAGTTTATTTACTTCATTACCTATGCTTTGGGCTTCTTTTGTTTTTACAGTAAATAATATCTGCCCGGCGCTCACATATTTGCCCGGCTGTGTATTGACATCCTGTATGTAACCATTCACATTTGCCTTGACATAGTGTTTCTGTAGGAATGAAGTTGTTGCATTTAGCGTCACATATTCCGCCATGGGTTCATTACTTATGGTAGTTACAGTAACAGGAGTGCCAGCCGCCACCGTCTTTTCTTCCGCACTTTCTTTTTTTTCTGCGTTATGGCAGGAACACACACTTAGCGCAAGTATATATAGCAGCAAATAGATTCTTTTATAAAAGATCGGCATAGCTAATTATTTATCTGTTCCAGTAATTAAGTTGATTGATGATTTGCATACGGCCTATATTATTCTGGTTATAGAGATTTTTTGCTGTGAGATAATTATTGATCGCAATCACGAGATCGGAAATTTTAGCATCCCCGGTTTCCAATAGTTTTCCATTTATGTCAATCAGTCCTTGTGAATATTTTACCTGGTCGCTGATGTCGGGGATCAGAGATTCGGTTGAAGCCAATTGCTGTTTAAGCATAGCTATCTGGCGGTTATACTGGTTTTTAAAAAAGTCGCGGTAATGGGTGCGGGTATTTTCCTGCAAATTGATCTTTTGTGTCTGTAGTTTTTTCAGATGGCCATCATATACCGGTACGGACAAGTTAAAACCTACACTATAACCAAAATTCTTTTCTGCCTGGAAAAGAAGGGAAGAGCTATATCCTGCATTAGCGAATGCGGAAAGCTTAGGGCGATAACTATAGTTCAGAATGGCTATGTTATTTTGCAGCGCTATGCTGTCTCTCCTGTAATGCTGAAAAAAGACAGAAGAATATTCATCGGGCAATTGTTGTAAACTGATTACAGGCGCTTCGAGTTGAGCTGCTGCTGTATCTGGTATGCCGCACAAATAGTATAGCATGGAATAGTCGGACTGGAATTGGATCCTTAACTGTTTTAATTGCAGTTCCTGCTGCTTCAGGGTCACTAAAAAAGTCAGGTAATCCGTTTGCCTGTAGATATTGCTTTCTGTCAGCTTTTTTAAGATTGTTTCCTGGTTACGGAGCATCTTATTGACTTCCATATTAAAATTCAATTGTTCGAGGTCTCCGTATGTAGTTATATACTGCGCGGAAATTGTGCGTTTCAGGTCCTGCTCCGACATTTTCTGAGCATAAGCAATGGAGTCATTCAATAGCCGGAATGAATTATTCTGGGTGTTTAAATTGTTTTTGCCAACAATGGTTTGATTTACATTTACCATGGTAGTATAACTTCCAAGGTTAGTAAGTATCTGGTCATAACCATAGCCATGAATAACCGGGGCATAAAAATTGTTGCTGGTGGCTGTTACCTGCGGGTGATAGCTTGCCCGTAACCTTTGGCTGTCAATAATATTTGAGGCTACCTGGTTTTGATAATCTTTATATAACGGGCTGTTGGAGATACCCTGGTTAATGAAATATTCCAGGCTCCTGGTCTGTGCTGTTACAGGATCACTAAAAAGTGCCAGGCCGGCAAGAATGGCCAGATTTATTTTAAAAATGATATTATGTCCGAAAAAATGGCATTTCATTATTATTACAAAGTAAGCATATAAATCTGAAGATTTTTACCTGCCCTTACCAACTACCAATACCTGGAAAGTACCCGGTACCATATTGGGACGTTTCTGAGCGGGTTCCTGCGGAACTGCATTGGCAAATTCAGCTGTTGGAAGATACACCTTATGGGTCTTTTCATCAACCGCCAGTGTACGCGCGCCTCTTTTAGTCTTAGCGTTTTCTAAAACAGCGAAATCATTAGCCGACTTTTCGTGTATTACCGTAAGTGTTCCTTCGCCGTTTGAGCTGAATATGTATTTTAATGCGGGGTCAAAAGCCACACCATCACAGCCATCGCCAATAGGTATTTCTTTGATTACTTTGCCACTTTCTGCGTTTAGCACAATTAATAATTTATTACCGCAGCCTGCAAATAGACGTTTGGTTTTTGTATCTATAGCCAATCCGGAAGGTTCTTCTCCCTTGCCAATTTTCCACCTTTTTTCTACCACAAATGTTTTTGCATTTACAACTGCAATTTCATTTTTGTCTTCTATATTGATGTATATCTTACCCTTCTCATCTGATACTGCAGTTTCCGGTTTGCCGCCAAGTTCTACTGTTTTTATTACTGTATTATTTGAAGGGTCAATGATACAGAGGTCTTTGCTATGGCCATCGCATACATATACTTTCTTAGAGAATGGGTCATACATGATGGCATCGGGGTTTTCCCCGGTCTTTATCTGTGCCAGCACCGCGCTTGAGTTTATGTCAAATACTGTAACCGTGTTTATCCTCCCATTGCTGATGAAGCCTTTTTTGAATTCAGGCGCGAATGCAATGCCATGTACGCCTTCGGTGTTGAGTATTACCCCTACAGAATCGCCGGTATTCTTATTGAGGATATTCACCTGGGTTTGGTGAGATACATAGATATTGTCATTAACGGGGCTTAAGGCTATATAATCCCATCTGCCGGGGCTGGGTATGTGGAATACTTTTTCGACATGGTAGCCGGGGCTTTGTGCGTACGTTGCATTACACATTGCCAAGGTCGCAGCAATCATAAATAATTTTCCAAAAGTCATTTTCATACAGTTTGCTTTTATGTGTTATAAAGAGTTTCTCGCGAAGGCGCTGAGGCGCAAAAAGGTGCTAAATAATTTTTACAAAAACAAATCGCTTTGGACGTTTATAACCTTAGCGATCTGCATTTTCTGACCTACATTATCTTACTTTTTCTTTGCTTCGCCAAAGAAAAAGTAACAAAAAGAAAGGCGATTTTTGGCGAAATGCTCCGCACGCCAAAAAATAGCTCCACGCTGTTATTTACTACGACATTCAACTTCATGGCGCTGGTTTTTCTGCCTATGCCTAACTTAATTTAGCTATTTGCTCCCATCATCTGGTCAACGCTCATTTTACTACAGAATAATCTTCTACGGCATTAAAAAGGCGCCATCAAAGGCTGAACGTCATCATTCTATCAACAAAAAAATACTTTTAACTTGTCTTTTTCAAAGAGCGTGTGCAGTAAAAAACACAATTTTATTTAGTCTTTCTGTGATTTAATAAATTTTCCGTTTGCATCGAAAATCAGATCCATTCCTTTTACTTCAGCTTCATAATTAGTATCGCCATTCGCCATCTTTAATTTAGCTGCTTCTTTTATCTTTTCTCCTTTGTAATTCTTTTCAATATAGGCTTTGGCATCGGTGGGCAGGCTGCCAGCTTCAATAGCTGTCTCTGTTTCCAACAAGCGGCCATTTGCGTCTATTACAGCTGACATTTTCTGTCCATTCTCTTTAAAATTAGCTTCATAATTCCCTTTTTCTTTCTCCCATTTTACGGTGGTTATTCCGAGGAAATTTTTATTGAAAGCGCTTTGTACGTAAGCCGGCACTATTGAAGCATCTATTTTCTGTGCAAAAACAGGCATACATGCAAGCATTAAGACAATGACGAAGTTTTTTTTCATAAGGAAATTATGACGATGAAGATGATTATACAAAAGTCTGTAATAATTCTGTAGTATTTCTGAATAAAAGGAAAAAACATTATCCCTTAGCATTAATTTAATATGGTAATAACCTTCCAATGGAACATTTCGGCCATTCTGTTTAACTTTATCCCATGCAATTCATGCTCCCGCTCGACATACCGCCATTACCCAAACCAATCACTTATACGGATAACATACTGCTGATAGGATCTTGCTTTACAGAACATATCTATGATAGATTGCAGCAACATAAATTCAGGGTATTATCTAATCCGCATGGCATATTGTTCAATCCGCTGAGTGTGGCGGGTAGCCTTGAGGGATATATTGATGGCAGGCAATATTCAGAGAAGGAACTGTTTTATTTAAATGAGCTTTGGAATAGCTGGGACCATCATACGCGCTTCTCCAATATTGATAAGGACGCTGCACTAAAAGGTATCAATCAATCGCAGTCGGATGCTGCGGAATTTGTAAAAAAGGCGGATTGGGTTATTATTACTTTAGGCTCCGCTTTTCAGTACTATTTAAAGGATTCCGGCAAGCCTGTGGCCAATAATCACCGCGCTCCGGCACAATGGTTTGAGAAAAGGTTATTGCAAACAGACCACATCATAAATGCGCTAAACAATATGCTGCGCAAACTGTTTGAAGTAAATCCTTTTGTCCGGGTTTTATTTACCATAAGCCCTGTAAGGCATATACGGGATGGCGTAGTAGCCAACAACCGCAGCAAGGCAAGGCTGATAGAGGCTGTGCATACCTTATGCGAACAGCAGGAAAAAGCCCATTACTTTCCCGCTTATGAGTTAGTAATAGACATACTACGCGATTACCGGTTTTATGATATTGACTTTGTGCATCCGAATTTTCCCGCTACTACGTTTGTCTGGGAACATTTTGTAAAATCATGCATAGACCCATCTGTTCATGATGTGATGCAACAGGTGCAGGAAATAGTTACTGCCCGTTCGCACCGTTCGCGCTTCCCGGAAACAGACGCCCATAAAAAATTTAAGGAAAGCTATGTCATGAAAACCGCGGCTTTAATGAATAAATACCCCTACTTAGACCTTAGTGAAGAGATGAGATATTTTACCGCAAATGCCTCCCGCTAAAAGAGCAGGCTATTTGCACTCAGACAAAACAGACTTGTAGGGGACGGAGATATTTTTTGTATTTAAAACGATTACAATGTAAAACACCCCCATTAGTTAACGACCTATCTTTATTCCAAATGATGAGTAATATTTACTACGATGCTGATTTAAGAGCCAATTTAGCCATAGGCACTCTCACTCTTATAATAAGCATTGCATTATTTTGTCAACGTTCCTTAGCGGTTTAGAAAATATTCGCGAAACTCTGTCATCTCCTGCAATTCGGTTTCAATATATTTATCAAACAGTTTATCGCCTACCTGGGTGCGCAATGCGGATATGCCCACATCAATTAACCGCAAACCTTCATTTGTCAATAAAATATTATCAAATGCCAGCCCTGATAAATTAGAAGGGCGTTTTATATCTCTGTGCACAAAACCCGATTTATGGAGTTGCTCCAATTCGTGCTCAAACACCTCCCACCACAGCTCCCGTTTTTCTACTTCATAAGCCCTGTAATCTATGGGATAGATACGCTCCATTACCAGCATTTCCGCCTGCATAGTTTCATCAAAATCAAGCCTGATAAAATGGGCGACTAATCCATTTACCGTATTGGCGAATTTCATTTTCTCAGCTTCGGAGCCAATATCTGAACGGGTATCGCCAATAAACAGTTTAGCTACTTCTGTTTCAGAAACTGCTACAACTCTGTTATTAGCGCCAGTAGAAAGAAGCCGGGGGTATTTCATTTGTAAATGTTGCCGCTAAATTAAACATTTTTTAATGGAATTTGGTTGCTTTGCTCCCTGTAATTGGAATTTGCAGATAGAGCGCACATTTCTCACATTATCGCATTTTTCACATTCTCACTCTGGCCTTTCCCCATTCAAAAAAATGCGGCACCACCACTCAAAGCATAGGAATGACCATAGCAGCAAACGATGGTTTATCTGGCCTTCCATGTGTTCGTGGATGATGCGCTCTACGTATGCTGTGTTGATAAATTCAGAGGATACGGCTTTTTTCCCGAGTAAGAGTTCTTTTATGTATTGGGCATTTTCACCACGGTACCAGCTTTCATCGGGGGCAGAGAAGCCTTGCTTTTTGCGGTTGAGGATTGTTTCCGGCAGATAGCCTGCCATCGCCTTTCTTAAAACATTTTTGCCATCCCACGATTCGCTGTAACGGGTGTATTTATTGCCGAGTATATTTTCATCAATGCGTTTTAGATTTTCGAGATTGCCTAGTTTATGTTTTACTGGTATTCTCTGGGCTAAATTTACCAGGTCGTTATCCATAAATGGGAAACGCTCTTCGAGGCCATTGGCCATAGATAACTTGTCGCCTACGAGCAGCAGTCCGGGCAGGAATGTCTTTATTTCAAAGTAGAGGCTGTTCTCAATGTGCTGTTCGGGGGTGTCGTACCGGAGCTTGTCATTAAAGGTGAATACGCGCTCGAACACTTTGCGGGGCTCCAGTATGTCTGTCTGTTTGAAAGTGCCTGCATTAAATAACTGACTCTTTTCATTATCGGGCACCAGGCGCTGCCAGAAACCATAATAATTATTGAAAAACTCTGATTGATTGAGGGAATGGAATACCCGGTAATAACGCCAGGGATAACCGCCAAACAGTTCATCGCCGCCGGTGCCCTGCAGGCATACCTTTACAAATTTAGAGGCCAGCCTGCTGATGTAATAATTCGGGTAGCTCATGCCTACGCGCAGGTCTTCCAGGTGCCATACCAGGCGCGGCAATGACCAGCTCAGGTCGCCGGCATTTATTACCTGCTCATAATGTTCCGTCTTGAAATGGTTAGCGGTCAGTTCGGCATCCCTGCGTTCATCATAATTTGATTCCACGCCGGTTACTTCCGACATATCGAAACCGGCAGTAAATGTATTGATGCGTTTGACGTGTCGCGAAGCAATAGCAGTAATGGAGCCGGAATCCATGCCACCTGATAAATAGGAACCAACAGGAACATCGGAGATCATCTGGCGGGCAACGGCATTTTCAAAGCCTTTCTTTGTCAAAGCTACCGCATCTTCAAAGCTCATGGTATTATCCGCCTTAGTGAAATCATAATCCCACCACGAATAATGTTTAACGAATTCAGACTGCGAAGTGATTTTTACCGTATTTGCAGGGGGCAACATGGTCACATCCTTAAAAAGGGTATTGAAGCTGAATACGTTCTGAAAGGTAAAATACTGGTTGAGGGCATCATGGTCCACTTCCATCTTGTAATCAGGATGTTTGATGATGGCTTTTATTTCGGAGGAAAAAACAAGTGTCTTTCCATTGAACCAATAATAAAGCGGCTTTATTCCGAAACGGTCCCTGCTCAGGTAGAGTACTTCCTCTTTTGTATTCCATGCCGCTATAGCAAACATGCCATTGAGCCTTTCAAAGAACGAGGGGCCATAGGCTGCCAGTCCTTCGCTGATCACTTCGGTATCTGTGCGCGAAATAAATGAATGACCGATGGCCTGCAGCTCCAGCTTTAATTCCATAAAATTATAGATGCAGCCATTGAACAGAATTATCCATTTCCCGTTTTTGGAGGTCATGGGCTGGGCGCCTAATGAAGAGGTATCCAATATCGCTAATCTGCGGTGTGCCAGGCCTATCTGGTCTTTTACATAAAAGCCTTCGCCGTCTGGCCCGCGGTGGGCAATAACGGACGCCATTTTCTGTACTTGGGTAAGTACAACAGGCTCTCTGTTCAGATTAAATATCCCGGCTATTCCGCACATGTGTTTGTTATGACAGGTCTCTCGCAAAGGCGCAAAGACGCAAAGTGTATTTATTTATTGTTTGCAAATTAAAAAAATCAAGACCGCAAAGTTCTTTTCCATAATAAAAGTATCCCGCAAAGATCGCTTAACCAACCTTAACCCCTCCTAAAAACAGGAGGGGAAGTGTTTCGCGACGTGTAATTATTTGAAATGTACGTTATAAAAATAAAGGCACAAAATGGCCAATCCTATTTCAGTTTATAAATTTTTTATCAGCCCAACTATGTATTCATAATCCTCCGTTACCATTTTGTTATGAAGGGGTATGGACATGGAATATTCATTTGCTGCAAATGCTCCGGGGAAATCTGTTGGCTTTATGCCGTAGGTATGGGCATAGTAACCCAGCATGTGTACCGCATGTGTGCCGGGGCGTGTGCTTACTCCTTGCTGCTGCAGATATTCCATGAGATCATTCCGTTTCATAGGGGCTTTTGCTTCATCCACAAACAATACGTAGGATTGCCAGCCATGTTTGTATTCTTTACCATAATCAGGCACCCGTAGCCAGTCTAGGTCTTTGAACTGTTCATTATAATACCTGGCGCGAACTTCCCTTTCATCTATAAAAGTATCCAGTTTTTTGATCTGTACTACACCTACAGCGCCTTGTATGTCCGTCATCCGGTAGTTATAACCCACAATGTCAAATTCAGGAAGTATGTATGGCTTAGGCCCTTTATGCCGTTGTTCTTCAGAAATAGACGCTCCGTGATTGCGCAGGCGGTTTAGTTTTTCCGCCAGTTCATCATCATTCGTTGTCAGCATACCACCTTCACCGGTTGTTACTGATTTACGGGGGTGAAATGAGAAACAGCCTATGTCGCCAAGACTGCCAGCAGACCTTCCATTGATAGCGGAACCGGCAGCGCAAGCGCCATCTTCCACTATTTTAAGGCCCGGAGCTATTTTTTTAATTGCTTCCACATCAGCACACAAACCGAATAAATGTACCGGTATAATGGCTTTGGTTTTTGATGTGATTTTTACCTTGATCCTGTTTAAATCAATATTAAATGTAACGGGGTCAATGTCAACAAAAACAGGAGTGGCACCGCAATAGATTACTGCATTGGCTGTTGATACCCAGGTAAAAGCAGGTACTAAAACTTCGTCCCCCGTGCCTACACCCAGGGCTACCAAGGCAAGGTGCAATGCGGTAGTGCAATTAGATACGGCCAGTGCATGTTTTACCTGGTGCCTCCTGGCAAAAATATCTTCAAATTCTTTCACTTTAGGCCCCTGTGTTATCCACCCGCTGAAAATGGGTTCTTTTACCGCTTCCCATTCTTCCTGTCCCATGCTGGGTAAGGAAATGGGAATGTTACGTTTTATGATTGTTTCCACTGCTGATTATTAAATTATCCTGTGAACGAAATTAAAAGGTCTTTGAATGATACGAAACCATTAATAATATGGAAGCGCAAAATTAATGAGTTCAGAACTTTGTGCCATCTTAGTTTCAAAATTCAGCATGTCATGGTTCGGCGCGGCTCACCATGACAAATTATCTATTTTGCTATTCCCATTTTTTATATAAAATACTAAACAACCGCTGCTTTCTTTTTATCGCGCCATGCAATCAGTTCCAGCAAACCTTCATCGAGGGAAAACTTGTATTTGAAGCCCAATTCATCTTCCGCTTTTTTACGTGAACCAATCCTGTTCTTTACAAGGGCCCTTGCATCATCTTCACTGTAAGGTTTGTAAATGACTTCCAGCTTTGATTTTTTCAATCTTAAAATTGTGTCACACAGTGTGCGGATGTTAGTCTGAATTTCAGTTCCTACATTATAAAACCCATAGTTGACGTCAGATATTAACGCCTGCACATTGCATCTCGCCACATCTTCCACATAAATGAAGTCGTAAGCCTGTGAGCCATCTCCGTTTATTACCGGTTGTTCATTATCATCTATCTTATTCAGCATGATAGGCACTACTCCAGTATAAACTGCATGTTGGTCCTGGCCGGGGCCATATACATTCATATACCGGAGACCGATAACGTTAAGGCCATACCGGTCATTAAATGCAGTCGCCATCGCCTCTCCTGAAATCTTGGTAGCTCCGTAGAAATTTTTATTATTGAATGGATGATCCTCTGTCATTGGCACTTCTATTGCATCGCCATATACCGATGCGGACGAAGAATAGATCAGTTTTTTCACTTTATGTTTTACACATGCTTCCAGCACATTGAAGGTGCCGCCAATATTTACGTCAAAAGCCGTGCGTGGAAAATCTTTACAATGCAGCAGCCACATAGCTGCGAGATGGAAAACATAATCTACGCCTTCCATTGCCTTATCCAGTATATCCAGTTCGCGTACATCTCCGCCGAAAGGGAAAATGCTGCAACGTTTATCTTCCAGCGATTTCGCTATATTTTCATGCTTGCCGCGTGTGAAGTTATCATAAATGATCACCTCCAGTACCGGATGTTTTAATAGTTCCGCAACTATAAAACCGCCTATAAAACCCGCACCGCCTATTACTAATACTTTTGAATCTTTTAATTCCATAAAAATTATTGTCGTTTAATTGTAATCGGTTCTTTACTGAGAATAAATCCATGACTGCTGTCCCACTTGTATTGCCGGTTAGCTTCGTAAGCCATTTTCAAAACATGGAAGTCAGACACCCTTTCTATCAAGTCAATAGTGGTACCATTTATATGCGCCAAACCGAGGTATAAACTATATGCACCCGGAAGCAGGCTTTGATTTATCTGGGTATTAACTGTGAACCATCCTTCTTTAAGTGGTATCGCCTGTAGTTTTTCGAAAAACGAATCCTGGAATAAGATCCGCTCCCCGTCTAATGTTCCTACGATGATCGAAATTACTGCATCAGGAATATCTTTTAGTATTTCAAGGTCAATTTCAATATTTATGGGGCTTAAATAATAAAATTCATTTTTGACCTGCCCCTTGCTGTCTGTAAGTGTTACCTGCCTGAACCTTCCTTCTCCAGTACCATATAACCTCGGCATATCCACAGGTATAATACCAGAATCTGCCATATCAGAATCTGACGTAAGGTACTTGTCAATTGTATCATCAATCGTGCCTGAATAGTCAACCATCCCGTTTTTCAGCAATATGCCTTTGTTGCACAGTGCTTTCATGGATGGCATATTATGGCTTACGAACAGTACTGTTCTCCCGGAAGCGGAAATATTTTTCATTTCTCCGATTGCTTTCTTTTGAAATTCAGCATCGCCTACAGCCAATACCTCATCTACCACCAGCACTTCCGAATCTAAATGGGCGGCAACCGCAAAGCCCAACCGTACAGTCATGCCGGTAGAATACCTTTTTACAGGGGTATCAATATATTTTTCTATTCCTGAAAAAGCTACAATTTCATCAAACCTGTCTGTTATTTGTTTTTTAGTCATTCCCAATATAGCGCCATTCATATACACATTCTCTTTCCCCGTAAGCTCCGGATGAAAACCGGTGCCTACTTCAAGCAAAGATGCTATCTGGCCCTTTATTTTTACTGTGCCTGTTGATGAGTTTGTAACCCGCGATAATATCTTCAGCAATGTTGACTTGCCTGCCCCGTTTTTGCCAATTATGCCCAGCGTATCACCGCGGTTTACCTCAAAATTAATATCCTTTAATGCCCATGCATATTCACTTTTGCTTTTTTTTGTCCTGTCATTTTCCATACCTATTTTCAGGTAGGGGTCTTCTTTACCACGCGTCAATGCCCACCATCGTTTAAGGTCATGGCTCAGGGTGCCGGTACCTACCTGCCCCAGGCGATATAGTTTACTTATATTTTCAACCCGTATTACTACTTCCTTATTCATCCGGTCCCTTTATACAGTATCTATAAAACGCTTTTCTACTTTGTTGAAGATAATGATACCTAACACTAAAAATACCATTGTAAACAATGTGCTGTATGCAAGCCAATTAATATAAAAGGTGCCTTTTCCCAGCAAACCATATTTTATGGCTTCAAATAATGAAGTTAACGGATTGATTAAAAAGAAAATCTTCTTATTTCCATGTACTTCAGACAATGGAATAATCACAGGTGTGGCATACATTGCTAACTGAACTCCGAAGCCAATTAAAAAAATAAGATCTCTGTATTTAGTAGTTAATGCGGTAATAATAATACCAATACTAAAGCTAAGCAGTACTATTAATAACAACCATAATGGAGCAAGCAAAATATACCAATTAGGCGTTATGGATTTATCAATAAAAATATAGTACAATAAAATGACTGCAAATAAACTAAACTGGATAAGAAATTTAATTAAGCCGGATACTACTTTCGATAATGGGAGAATAATACGTGGAAAATATACTTTGCCAAAAACGGATGCATTTTCAGTAAATGTTTTAGAGGTGACATTAAGCGTATCCGAAAAGTAATTCCATAGGGTAGTGCCGGCGAGGTAAAATAATATTGGCGGGATAGCACCTGTTGATATTTTTGCAATATTATTAAATATCAGAAGAAACATCAATGAAGTTAGCATGGGTTGAATAACAAACCAAAGGGGGCCTAAAATTGTTTGCTTATATACTGTAATGATGTCTTTTTTTACAAACAGCATTAACAGATCCCGGTAACGCCACAATTCTTTAATATTAAAATCCAGGTATCCACGGCCAGAAGTAATAATTGAATCCCAATTGTCTGTATTATTACTTATAGTTTTATCAGTCATAGATAATATACTTAGTATTTTCAAAGTACAAATCTGCGAATGTCAGGAAACCTGTTTGTAAGCAGTTTCATAGAATTTGTATTTCGAAAAAATAGAAAGAACCAGTCATGCATAGGGTGTTTTATCATTTTCAATTAAACCTGATCATTGCAAATTAATGATTCATTTTTACCGGTATTAAACCACTTTTTAATTCCACTTTTTTTATTGCTTTCAGTATAATAACCACTTCCATATGAGCCATAACCATAGCCGTAACCATATCCGTAACCATATCCATAACCTTCTTCATATCCATATCCATAAGCAAATCCCCTGTTAGCTACTACATCATTAATGATAAAACTGATTTTGGGCATTTTTCCGCTTTCATATAGTTCATTTGGTATATTTAGCTGTTGTTTGTATGTATATCCTTGTCTTACAATGTATAAGGTGGTATCTGAATTCCTGTAAAGTAATTGAGCGTCTGTTACCAGGCCAACCGGGGAAGTATCAAGGATCAGATAGTCAAACTGTTCTCTCAATTGTTGAAATAATTTTTCTGTCCGCTGTGAAAGAATAAGCTCTGATGGGTTAGGAGGAATGGGGCCGGAAGGCAAAATAAATAAATTTGGATCTATACCAGATGGGATAATAATGTCATTTAAATCTGCTTTCCCGATTGCGTAATTAGAAAATCCAATATTGTTATCAATCCCTAAAGTTTTAGAGATTTTCGGCTTTCTAAGATCCATCTCCATCAAAAGTACTTTTTTGCCTGACATAGCGAGGGTAATAGACAAATTAACAGCAATAAATGATTTTCCTTCACCGCTCATACTTGAAGTAATCATAATGACTTTATCATTATGATTTATCAGCAAGTATTGTAAATTGGTGCGCAAGGCCCTGAATTGTTCTGCAATAATTGTTCGGCTATTCTTTTTTATGGCAATACTTTCTTTATCCCGGTTATTACCTATTTCTCCAATAATTGTAATTTTTGTCAGTTTTGCGATATCACTCTTAGTGATAATTTTTATATTCAACCCCCTTCGGAGAATGATGATGCCAAAAGGAATGAGAATTCCTATGAGCATAGACATCATTAGAATCCTGGAATGATTCGGTAATATGATGCCTGCATTTATTGCCGAATCAATAACATTTGCATCTGCAACTGTAGCAGATTTCTGAATAGCCGTTTCCTCTCTTTTTTTCAAAAGAAAGATGTAAAGATCCTGCAATACTGCCTGCCTGCGGGAAAAGTCGAGATATTGCCTTTCAACTGATGGTACCTGCTTTATGAGATTAGCCACATTTCCTAACTCTTCTTTAAATCTGTTTACTTTAAGTTGCGTTTCCCGTTTTGATGATGCCAGCGATGCAATAATATTTTGTTTTACCTGCTCTTTTTGCCTGATCAATGTCTTGGTAATTGGATTATCAGCGGTATTTGCAATACTGTTGTTATCTATCTGCGTGGTAAGGCTGTTGAATTTCTCCATCATTGACGCCAGTCCCACGTTAGCCATTAATGATGCCGGAAGTATTATTTGCTTGTCATCCTTCGCCTTCGCCATATAGTCGCTTATAGATGCTATCACTTCAAGCGCCACTTCCTCTTCTGCAAGCTTTTCCAATGTAACGGCATTTGAACCAACCAGGCGACTGGATTGTTCAGTCATATTTGCAATTTTGTAGCTTTTTTTAAATGTTTCAATCTCACTTTCAACACCTGACAGCTCCTTACCCAATGTATCAATCCTGGTTTTAATAAAAGAAATAGTACTGTCAGATATCCTGTTTCTGTTCATTATATTGGTTTCGGCATAAACAGACATAAGGTTGTTAATAATATCAATAGACCTTTCAGGAATATTATCCTGCATGGATAAGATCATGAAAGATGCATTCTTTGTAGGTGCATTGATTTCTAAAGCACCCATATAACCCTTAGCCACCATAATAACCGGATTGACAGCTATAGTGTATTGAATGGGAGAAGCATCAAACGATGGTGTTTTTTCCAATAATACTCTCCCCAATGCAACCTGGATCGTGTCGCCCCATTTACCTGGTATTTTTTCTCCATTTTCCTGTATTAGTTCATACCTTTCTGTATTAATTACATTAACCTTGCAATTAAAATAATCATCCGCGCTATCTGCAATAATAAAAGTAAATGGTTTGATATTATATAATTCAGTCACTTTAAATCTGCCTACAATACTATAACTAACGTTTAAATGCAGTTTTTTTACTATTTTAGTCATAGTAGTTCTGCTCTTTAATATTTCTATTTCATTATCAATATTAATTTTATTATTATCCATTTTAAGCATTTGCATCATATCATCACTATAATTTGAGCTATTGCTTTTTTTAGAATCAATAAGTAACAATTCAGCAGTTGATTTATATATAGGAATAGAATATCTTAAATATAAATTACCTGCAATTAAAGATATAATTACGCAGCCCAATAACCACGGCCAAATAACCATAATAGTTGATATGAGCCATTTTAAATTAAATGAACTATTTCCTTCATCAATTTTTTTCGAAGCGTCGTTTACAGCAGGAGTATTGCTACCTTCCATTTAATAATATTTGTATTATTTATAGCGATTAAGTATTATGAATATTTCTGCTATAGAAAGCAAAGTTGAAAAAATGCCTAAATTCCTCAAAAAGCTTTGATCGCTGCTTTGTATTTTATATTTATTGGGTTGTACATAAATTACATCACGCTGCTTCAGGTAAAAATAGGGCGACTGGAATATCTTATCTGAATTCAGATCCAATCTGACAAACTTCTTCTCGTCACCTTCGGTTCTTATTAATAAGATATTATTCCGTTTCGCTGTTAAAGGAAGATCTCCTGATAAGGCAATGGCATCTAAAATACTTACTTTCTCACTTGGCGAATTAATTGTGCCTGGTTTTTGGACATCCCCTAAAACGGATATGTCGAAATTTGCAATCCTTACATTTACAACCGGATCATTATAAAATTCTTTTGCTTTTTGTTTGATAAGTTCTCTTGCTTCAGTAGTAGTTAATCCTGCCACTTTCACAAAACCAATAAGGGCAAGTTCAATATATCCGTTTTTGTCAACAAGATTACCATTTAAAGCATTGAATGTGCCTGATGTATTTGAACCTGCATTTCCTATACTTTGAGCAACTGTTTGTATATTAATGGATAGTATATCATTGCTTTCTATTTTTGGATCGACATATTTAGTTGTATGATTAATGAGATATGGAGTGGACATTGTATCCGGCAAATCATTAAAATATATTGATTTTTTCACCGAAACGCATGAAAACAGTGATATATATGAAATAAATAGCAACAAAAAACTAAAACCATAGCAGTTTTGCCGATTTAATTTATGCATTTCAGAAATTTTTACCAAAGATAGTTCTAAAATAAGATAAAATAAAAAATAAGGGTTGAAATATACCTCAATACAATGGTTTAATAACTGTGTGCTGACAGCAGATTTAAAGATTTATAAGGAAGAAAAACAGAGGAGCGAAGCCCCTTCTAAAAATAAATAAAATTAATACTCAATTAGAAAAAGAACAAGCCAGAATAAGGGAAAATATCACTTCATATGATATTATTCCGGTCATTTAGTTAATTTTTATACATATATATTATAAACGGCCATTTACCATATTTATATCCAGGCAGCCTTTTATATCATATATTATGCCGCCCGGCTTTACTTTTTGACGCCAATCTGTATCTAAAAATTTAGTATGCGCAACAGCCAATACCATTGAATCATATAATTTATTTTCGGGAAGCTCTGTAATAATATCCAGTCCGTATTCGTGAGACACATCAGCGGCTTTTGCCCAAGGATCATATATTGTAATTTTTATTCCATAAGATTCTAACTCTTTGATAATGTCAACCACTCTTGTATTCCTTATATCAGGGCAATTCTCTTTGAAAGTAATACCCAGTAAAAGAACGTTTGCTCCTTTTACAGATATGTCATTTCTGATCATCAGTTTAACTATTTCGTTAGCAGCATATACCCCCATACCATCATTCAATCTTCTGCCTGCCAGTATGATCTCCGGATGATAACCCGCTTCCTGGGCTTTTTGAGCCAGGTAATAAGGGTCAACACCAATACAATGCCCACCTACGAGCCCGGGTTTAAATGGCAGAAAATTCCATTTTGTTGCCGAAGCCGCTAATACTTCGTGGGTATCTATATTCAGCAGGTTAAATATTTTCGCCAGTTCATTTACAAAAGCTATATTTATATCCCTTTGTGAATTTTCAATAACCTTGGCGGCTTCAGCTACCTTTATACTTGGCGCTTTGTGAGTACCCGCAGTTATTATTGACTTATAAAGGTTATCAACTTCCGTAGCTGCCTCAGGAGTAGAACCCGAAGTAATTTTTTTTATTTTTGATACAGTATGAAGTTTATCGCCCGGGTTGATACGTTCAGGAGAATACCCGCAAAAGAAATCTACGTTAAACTTCATGCCTGACACTTTTTCCAATACCGGTACGCATTCATCTTCTGTTACACCAGGATATACCGTTGACTCATACACTATAATATCTCCTTTTTTAAGCACTTTTCCTACCGTCTCACTGGCTTTGTACAAAGGCGTAAGGTCTGGTCTGTTATTTTTATCTACAGGGGTAGGCACAGTAACTATGTAAACAGTGCATTGACTGATATCCGCCAATATATTCGAACAATAAAGTCCATTGTCTTTACCCGGCGCCTGTTTCAGGATAGCTTTTAAAGACGGCTCATCAACTTCTAAAGTTAAATCAATACCACTTTGAAGCTCTTCAATGCGCTTTTTATTAATATCAAATCCGACTACAGGATAATATTTACCAAACTCTGCTGCCAAAGGCAAACCTACATAGCCAAGTCCTATTACCCCAATACAATATGATGAATTTCCCATGGATTAGAAGTGCTTATAAAAAAATATTAGCTGCAAAAATAAGCTTTTCCACTACAAATTACTATATTGTATGTCATAGTCTATTACAGCGCGGACAGTTCAACCTATGCTGTAATTTAATTTAACGTGATTTCGGGGTATAATCACTGAAAACCAATAAGTTGTAACTCTTTATAACCTGTGTTTTATGTCACCCTTTCAGGGTTTTGCCATTTTTCATTTTCATTTTCTATAATACTATCATCCCTATCGGGATTTTACCTTTCTATTGTTTGAATTTCAAACAATAAACCGTCGAAAATTAATTTAAATGGAGAAGTACCTGCTTTGTTCGCCATAAGGGTACAATCCAAATTTCTACTCTAAACACACAGCAATGGATTTTTAAAAGGGTAGCCGATAAATTTGTCGTAATCTTTTGTGCCGGTCATGGCTTTTAGTATGGCAGCATGTTTTTCATGATGCATATCACTGCCGCAATAGTCATACATCCCTTTGGAAAGCAGTTCCTCAGCAATCATTTTAATATTCTTCCCATAATAACCTGAAACAGAAAGCATATTTAACTGCATCAGGCAGCCTCTGTCCTTAAATTCTCTATATCTCCTGAAGTCATTATGAAAAAACAAATACCGCTCCGGATGGGCAATTATAGGGAGGTAACCTGCGCTTTGCATTTTAAAAATAGCGTCATTCAGCATAGGAGGCTCAAATAACATGGAGAATTCTACCAATACCTGTTTATCAATTATTGGAAGCAGCGGTTGCTCAGATTCCAGGAGCTTAATAAAAGTTTCATCAATATAATATTCAGCAGCGGCCCTGACCGGAATGTTTATATCATTTTCTTTTAACGCATTTTGAAGTATTTGTAATCCGTTTTGAATAGTATTTGGAGTATTCGGGTAATAATCAACCATTATATGGGGAGTGGTAATAATATTTTTATAACCCATATCTACCATAGCGCGAATCAGGGTAAGGCTATTTTCAATTGTCGCTGCGCCATCGTCTATACCTGGTATGAAATGCGAATGCATATCTGCCCCCAAAAAAGACCAGTCAGCATTTTCCGGCCTGGGAACGTGCTCATAAACATCCTCATCTTCCTCTTTTTTCCTTTTAAATAACCATGAAAACATATACACAAGTTGAGTTGACAGTTTGCAGTTTGCAGTTAACAATTTGGAGTTAACAATTTGGAGTTAACAATTTGCAGTTAACAATTTGCAGTTGTCAGTGACAAATGACTATTTATTAATTTACTGTTTACTAAGCACCTTTAAACACTGGCTTTCTCTTCTCTAAAAAAGCCTGCACCCCTTCCCTGAAATCATCAGTGCCGCCTGCCTGCATCTGCACCCCTTTTTCAGCATCTAATTGTTGCTGCAAGTCGTTACTGAAAGTCTGGTTAAGCAGGCGTTTGGTAAGACCGATTCCTTTAGTAGGCATTTGAGCCAGGCTTACCGCCATCTTTTTACTCTCATTTTCAAATTCATCATCCGCGAAACATTTATAGATCATGCCCATACTTACCGCTTCTGTTCCTGAAACTTTATCACCTGTGATCATCAAAGCCGCCGCGCGCTGCATACCTACCAGCCTTGGCAGGAAAAATGTACCCCCGCTATCTGGAATCAAACCTATTTTACTGAATGCCTGTATGAATGAAGCACTTTCACTGGCCAAAACAATATCGCAAGCCAGTGCAATATTGGCGCCTGCCCCTGCGGCCACTCCATTTACTGCAGCAATAACCGGCTTTTCTATGTTCCGGATACGAAGAATGGTTGCATTATAATGCTCCCGTACCATGCGTTCAAATTCTTCCGGTGCCGGATTCATTGCTTCACCCAGGTCCTGACCGGAGCAAAACCCTTTGCCCGCCCCCGTAATATAAATACATCTTACCGTATCATCGGCTTCGCAATCATCCAGGTATCCCTGCAAAGCCAGCGCCATCTCACGGTTATAACTATTGTATTTATCCGGGCGGTTGAGTGTAATATAACCTACGCCATTTTCTTTATGGAGAAGAACAGTACTCATGCCCCAAAGTTAATGATAGTTTTCCTCTAAAAGTAACGTGGTTTTAAACACAGATTTTTTTGTGGTGAGAATGTTATTTTAGTATTTTCCGGAGAAGTGTTAACTGGAATTGGTCAAAACAAAATATAAAACAGGTTGATCCGATATATTGGATCAACCTGTTTTGAATAAGTTTATTCGGTGAAATAAGGTTTCAAGTCTGTAAGCAATATTTATAGGGGCAAGCTGCTGAAGATTATTAATCCCTGGTAAATATGGATTACCATTGTAATAAGATATCTCCAATATATAAGACATTGAATTTTTTAAAAAGGTTGGGTATTATTTTTACAATATTCAGGGCAGGACTAATGCTGGTATGCAAGTCCGAATTGTTTCCAGGTTTTAGTGTTTTCGTATAAGTGCTGCATCGGGTCATTTGATATATTTCGTCCGCCACTCCGGGAAGCACCCGGCGCACCCCGGCCACCCGGCCCCTGCATCGAATTAGCATTCATTGTATTATTCATTCCTGAATTGTTCTCTGCTTTAGTTTCAGGAGTTTTAAATCTATTAACTGCAAAGCATACACTTACAGGCCTTCCGGCATCTTTTTCAGAAATTGTATCTTTATTATAAATGGCTTTAAAAGGAATAACCGCTTCCCAAACAAGCTCATTATATTCATCAATTTTCAGTATTACTTTTATACCGCAAGGAGTAGTTTGAGATACCATATAGCCGCCATTACAGTTTTTAAATCCATCGAGTGAATATTGGTTTGCATCCTTCGCGCTTTTTTTGATTTGCGTAATCCATCGCTCCTCCGGATGAAGTTGGCTTTCACCTTTGTGGCTTCGATGTTTAGCCATATCAAAAGGTTCATTATCATTTGGCAAGGGGTAATTAATATTAAATTCCGGTTCCTTCTTACCATTAGTATCAATAGATACTATCATGCCTTGCTTCAGAATCTTCATCTGCGTCATTTCATCACCGGTTTCCATTGTAATATAAAGATTTTGCTTATCATTCGAGGTGGCATAAGCGACCATTGCTTTTGCATCATAATTCGGATAAGGTGAAGGCCAGTCTTTACTATCCCCATCAATGACTATTGCTTGTGCCTGCCATGTGCCGGGCAAAGTAACTTGTGATTTTCCGGCATGTTTCGAACTGTTGCAGGAAACAGAAAACACTAATAATAGTGAAAAGCAGCATCCGGAAAAATATTTATGTGGCATATTATATAATTATCAGCAAAGTAAAGGAGTATCTGATTAGCAGGAGACTTTGTGAGGATAAAAAAATGCTAAATTGTAATATTCCGAAAGATTTAATACAATTAATATTCCACTGGTTACGCCTGCACTACATGTCTGAGTTATTATGCATTCAGGTTTTGGTGTATCTTACAGATTATCTTTGTTAGAAAATAATAGCCAATTAATAAATGGATGCAAAACAGCCATCATTAAAGAAACCAGCCATGGCAGCGCTTGCTGCACTTGGAATATTATTGATTGGGGCAGTAGTATTTTTTCAGGAAAGGCTGTTTGCTGATACTTCTTTCGTAGCCTTCAACATTATTAATTATAAGAGTTTAGCCATCCAAAACCGAAGATACGGATCATTTATTACACAAATTATTCCCTTTATTGAAAGTAAGTTTCATCTTCGTTTAACAACAATTTTATTCAGCTACTCGGTTAGTTTTAATCTTTTTTTCTTTTCAGCTGCATTGCTCATTGCAATCAAATTTAAACAATATGGACTGACTGTTTTAATGGCCTTGTTTTATCTATTATTGGTTAGTGAATCTTATTTTTGGGACTACGATGAACTGCTTCAGGGAATAACATGGATGTTCTTGTTTTTTGCTACGATATTATATCTCGGGAAGAAAGAGATAAATAAAGTAGTATTTTCTTTGTTGTTTTTTCTATTAGGTTTCTTTGCAATCTCTTCTCATTTTATTACAATAATACCAACAATCTTTTTATGGATATATTTTATAATAGAGAAGAAAAATTGGCCATTTTCAAAAAAAATGTCAATTATACTTAGTTGTTTTTTAGTTGGAATTATTGCTTTAAAATTTCTTATTTCTCAATCCAAGGGTTATGATGACGTTCATTTGCATGGAATCACCCATTTTTCTTTACAGGATATTATTGATTCTTTTTCAAGACCAGTTGTGAAAATATTTTTATATAGGTGTGTTACAAATTACTGGTTGGCAGTTATTGTATTTATTCTTGGAATTGTGAGCCTGATTAGGACAGGGGGAAAAATGCTTGCATGGTGGGCTATTATTTCAATTATAGGCTATTTAATTCTAATGGGCATTACTTATGCATCAGAAGACAGTAATACACAACTCTGCTATATAGAAATAGAGTGGCAAAGCCTTGGTATTATTGCGGCAACACCTTTCGTTTTTTCATATTTGCCAAAACTTAAACCCTCGATTTCGGTTTGGTTATTGATAGTTATATTTATTACAAGACTGATATATATTGCAGCCACAATTCCCTCATTTACATGGCGGGTTCATTTTAATGAGATCGTATTAGCACAAATGAAGAAAAAGGGCATTAATAAACTGGCATTTTATATGGATAATGAAATCAGGCCAAAATATAAACTGGATTGGGCTGCCGGATATGAAAGTTTATTTTCTTCAGCAATGAAAGGAGATAAACCACAACTGACATTTTGCTTTGTGAATAAGGATGACAGTCAAACTTTGGAAATACTAAAAAATCCAAAAGGTTTTTATGATGCTTATTATTCGCTTTCTCCAGAAAATATTAATCATAATTATTTCATAATAGACACTACACAACCATACCAGATTATGACTTACCAGGAGCTATTTAAATAATATGGTTATTTTTAGGCCATTCAACTATTATCTTTGTTGGAACCCAAAACCTGAATAAGAAAATGGACGCCAGCCAGCCATCATTAAAAAAACCTGCAATGGTGGCGCTTGCAGCGCTGGGTGTATTATTGATTGGGGCTATAATATTTTTTCAGGAGCGCCTATTTGCAGATACTTCTTTCAT
Organism: uncultured Bacteroidota bacterium; assembly: GCA_903887005.1. Taxonomy (GTDB): domain Bacteria; phylum Bacteroidota; class Bacteroidia; order Chitinophagales; family Chitinophagaceae; genus Nemorincola. The sequence goes on from CAISOH010000095.1 coordinate 28,544, forward strand.
AGCTTTTAATATTATTAATAATAATAGCCTTTCCATACAAGAGCATAGATACGGCTCGTTCATTACCCAAATTGTTCCATATCTCGGTACAAAATTTCATTTATCAATAAAAGCAATCCTCATAAGCTATGCCATTAGTTTCAACCTGTTTTATCTTTTTGCCGCGTATTTACTTGTTTATAAATTAAAACAATACGGCCTTGCCATACTCATGGCCTTTTTTTATTTTTTATTTGTCAGCGATAGCTATTTCTGGCCGGTAAATGAAATAAATCAGGCTATTGCATGGATGTTCTTATTTTTTGGAGTAACACTATACCTTGGAAATAAACGGTTAAATATTTTTGTATTGCTGATGCCGTTTTTACTACTGGCTTTTCTCACCATTTTCACACATTTTGTGGTGATCATTCCAACAACCTTTTTATGGGTCTATTTTTGGATGGACGGGCGGAAGTGGCCATTTTCAAAAAACAGATCCATTCTCCTTAGTTGTTTGCTTATTGCTGTTGCCGGCATAAAATTCTCACTCGCCTCGGAGCAGTCATACGATGGAGAGCATTTGCATGGAGCTACGCATTTTTCACTGCAGGATATTATTGATGCTTTTATCACTCCTGTAATAAAAATGTTTTTTTACAGATGCCTGGTGAATTACTGGTGGGCAGTCATTGTATTCATTCTGGGCATCACAAGCCTGGTAAAGGAGAAACAAAAAATATTGGCTATATGGGTTTTTGTTTCTGTCACCGGCTACTGTATTGCCATGGGGCTTGTTTATGGAACACTGGATAGCAATGTTCAGCTATTTCATATTGAAAGCGAATGGACGTGTATAAGTGTTATCCTTTCAACACCTTTCGTTTTTTCATTTTTGCCCAAACTTAAACCAACAATGGCAGTTTGGTTTTTGATAGTAATATTTATTACCAGGCTGTTTTATATTGGCACTTCAATTCCTGCATTCAGAGGGCGTATTCAGTTGCAGGAGCATATTTTATTGCAAATGAAAAAAAAAGGTATTCCAAAATTAGCGCTCTATAGGGATAATGTAATCAATCAAAAATATATGCTGGACTGGACTGCCGGATTTGAAAGTTTATTTTCTTCGGCCATGAACGGGGATAAGCCTCAGCTGACTTTTTGTTTTATAAACAAAGACGACAAGCAAAACACGGAAGCATTAGCAAACCCCAAACAATACTACAGCCCATTCTATATAATAGACTACAGCGATCTGAATAAAAGGTATTTTAATATTGACACAGTCCACCCATATCAAATAATGACTTACGAGGAGCTATTCAAATAATATGGCTATTTTTAGCCCATAATTTTTTGTTTTTAAAACCGGAAACATGTTAACAAAACGACCGCAGGATTCATTTATAGTCATGTCTGAATTAGTATTGCCAAATGACACTAATACACTGGGTAATCTGATGGGCGGCAAGCTGATGCACTGGATGGACATAGCGGGGGCTATCGCTTCACAAAAGCATTGTAACTGCCCGGTAGTTACCGCTTCGGTGGACAATGTTTCTTTTGCTCAGCCAATAAAATTAGGCAATCTGCTAACAATAGAAGCCAAACTTACCAGGTCGTTCAATACCTCTATGGAAGTCTATTTGCGGGTGTGGGGTGAAGACCTTTCTGCGCAATATAAATATCTGTCGAACGAGGCGTATTTTACCTTTGTTGCCCTTGACCCCAACGGCAGGCCCCGTAAGGTGCCGGAATTGCTACCCGAAACAGATCCGGAAAAGAAAATGCATGACGGGGCGTTGCGCCGCAGGCAGTTACGGCTTATCCTTGGTGGCAAAATGAAAACTGAAGATGCGGGGGAGTTGCGCGCGCTGTTTATTAAAGAGTAGATTTGCAGATTAAAATCTGTCAGGAAAAAAATTTAAAAATAATTCAATGATATTAGATCGAAAAGCATCGCCGGTAATACATGATGCAGTAGAGTTTGAATATAAGCTGCCGCCTGTTAACAAGCAAAATCTTGATAACGGACTTCCGCTTTACTGGCTGGATGCAGGCGTTCAGGATGTGGTGCAGGTTGACTGGATCTTCCCTGCGGGATTGTGGTATGAACAAAAACCTTCTGTAGCGCACGCTACAGCCGGTCTTCTTAAAAATGGTACTTCAAGTCATACTTCAGAACAAATACATGAAGCCCTGGAGTTTAATGGCGCCCAGTTGAAAGTGAGTGCAGGCAATGATTACGCAACCATAACATTATACTCGCTCACAAAGCACCTGCCTGCTTTGCTGCCTATGGTGTATGAGATCATCACAGACGCTACATTCCCCGAACAGGAAGTAGAAATACATAAACATAACGCCATTCAACGATTACTGGTAAACCTGCGCCAGTGCGAATTTGTAGCCAACCAGCGTATTGACGCCCTGCTATTTGGGGAAGTACATCCCTATGGCCGTTTTTCTAAAAAAGAGAATATTGCAGCCCTGGTCAGGGAAGACCTCGTTACCTTCTACCATATCCATTACAACCTTGCCAATGCGCGGATATTTATGGCAGGCAAGGTTGGTGAAAATGAAGTGAAATGGATAAACGATATTTTTGGAAAACCTCTTTCAGAAAAAACAGAAATTAAACCGGAGGTCTTTTCTTCGCCTGTGCCTGCCGAAAGAATTTACAGAATAAATAATGACCCAAATGGCGTGCAGGGCGCTGTGCGCATTGGCAGGCTGTTTCCCAACCGCCACCATCCCGACTATACACCCATGGTAGTGCTCAATACATTATTTGGCGGTTATTTCGGGTCGCGGCTTATGAGCAATATCAGGGAAGACAAAGGCTATACCTATGGTATATACAGTTCCCTGTCGCCGGAAATAAATGGCGGCTCCATGACCATTCATACGGAGACTGGCAGGGACGTAGTGGATAATGCCATAAAGGAAGTGTATCATGAGATGGAAGTATTGTGCAATAAAGCCGCCTCGGAAGAGGAATTGCTCCTGGTAAAAAACTACCTCTTAGGTGGCCTCCTCGCCGACCTTGATGGGCCTTTCTCCATACTGCAACGTTGGCGCACGCTCATACTGAACGGATTTACAGAAGATTATTTTAACAGCAACATAAATATTTACAAAACAATCACCGCAAAAGAATTGCAGGCGCTGGCGCAAAAATATTTCAGCGCTAAAGATTTTTATGAGGTTGTGGTGGTTTAATGTGAAAATGTGGAAATTGGAAAATGTGGAAATATTGAATTATAAAAATCTGGAAATTAATGTAGTATGCGTGTTTTTTTATTAATTTGCAGTGAAGATGCTATGGGCAATTTTCACATTTCCACATTATCGCATTCCCACATTAAAAAAGCCAACCTAGCTCAGCTGGTAGAGCAACAGTTTCGTAAATTGTAGACCGTCGGTTCGATTCCGATGGTTGGCTC
>CAISOH010000096.1 GCA_903887005.1 uncultured Bacteroidota bacterium
CAACAGGCCTAGAAAAAAGAACAATTTTACCTCACCAATTAAATTGCTAAATTTACATAACGTTGCATTTGCTGCTTGAATTCAGCGGCAAATATTATATGACACTACTCAATGTAATAAAATATTTGAAGGATATATATTGCGAATATTTGAAAATGGGGAACCAAATAGTTTATCAACGGCTGATTTCTTTTTTTGTAAAGACAAACCAAGTTTTAAAGATACTATTGATTTTATCCATTTAATAAATAACAATTATTTATTAAATGACAGATACTATGAAGATATTAATGCATTTAAAAAATATGACATAATTTCATTTAAAAAGAATGGATATAACATTTTTGATTATTATTATTTAGGAAAAGAATTCGAAACAATATCATTAAATGATTATAAAATTTATATTTACAGAGTAATTGTTTCCGGCTATATAAAATACGAAAAAATTGACAATTACTCATCTATTAATAAAACCGCACATATATATTCTATATACAATAATTTACTATATTCAAAAATAAATAAAGCCAATATTTTATATCCTATTATGATCACTTTATGGTAGGACAATATTTCCGTCCCAGGCGTGTCTCTACCCTTCGCAGGACACGCCGTCAATCAACCCACCAAAGCTGAAATTAAACACACAATTTGACATCTCTTAATACTCAATATAACACATTCCTCAAATCTATTTAAATTAAAAAAAATGATAAAAAAAGTTATCAATTTTATACTTTATGCGATATATGTTGGAGTGGGAAAAAGTAAAGACAAAAATGCGGCAAACACTTTTTTTCGTAATTCAAGAGAAGATAGAGCTTCAATCCTTTTTTCCATTTCCATTTCTATATATATAATGATAATTAATTTTATTACTTTAATATTAATTGATGAGCATTTGCATAGAATTGAATATGATGTATTTTTTATTATTTTGATGTCAAATATAATTTTGTTTGTATTTCTATATGTTAGTTTGCTTAAATATAGTTCAAGAGCACTCAGGAAAATATTAAATGTTGATCACAATAGAGAAATTTCAAATTTTATATCGAAATCAGTCTTGGTTATCTTACTTTTAATTTTTTTAGGATTATTTAGGCTTTTATTTGCAATTTTGTCTTGATATAATTTCCGTCCCAGGCTTGTCTCTATCCTTCGCAGGACACGCCTTCAATCAACGCACCAAAGCTGAAATTAATCCACATATATTTAAAGGAAGTGTATTTTTATAATTGGATACAATTGGATACAAAATGGATATATCCGAAAATAAGAGCTAAAAGCTTGACCTTGGGAGTGTATATTTGTAATTGGATAAAATTGGATACAAAATGGATATATCCGAAAGTATGAACAGGAAACTGGACTTTGGCAGTTCGGTTTACCGTAATATCAGTAACCTGTTAAGCCGTATAGATACTTTCCGGGGTAACTGGCAGATAATAGAGCAAAGCCGGGCTGCTTACCTGAAAGAACTGCGTAAAATAGCCACCATAGAGAGCATTGGCTCATCTACCCGGATAGAAGGCGCAACGCTAACCGACGAGGAAGTGGATAAGCTATTAAAATCGGTCAAAATCAGTAAGCTGACAACAAGAGAGGAGCAGGAAGTAGTAGGTTATTATGAAGCCCTGGAATTGATATCAGATAATTATTCCGATATTGAACTGACGGAAAGATACCTGCATCAGTTGCATGGAATATTGCTGAAGCACAGCGAAAAAGACCAGCGTCACAAAGGCAGCTACAAGGCTTTATCCAATAAGGTCGTAGCCAATTATCCTGATGGTACGCAAAGAACTATTTTTAAGACAACGGAGCCGCACCTGACGGCAAAGGAGATAGAAGGACTTTTAACATGGACAAATGAACGGTTTAGAGAAAAGGATATGCACCCGCTGCTTATTGTAGCTGCATTTGTGTATGAGTTTTTATCTATACATCCATATCAGGACGGTAATGGCCGCCTGTCAAGGCTGTTAACGTCTTTATTGCTGATGCAGCAGGACTACAGGTTCGTCCAGTATGTATCTTTTGAGCATGTCATTGAAACGAGGAAAGAAGACTATTACCGCGCTTTGATGGATGGGCAGAAAAACCGGCACAAAGAAGAAGAAAGGATAGATAAATGGGTATTATATTTTCTGGACTGCATGGTCATATTAACCAGTCGGCTGGAAGCCAAATTTGAAATATACAGTAAATTAAAAACAGTCATTAATGAACGGCAGCAAGCTGTTATGGACTATATGAAAGAACAGAAATCTGCAGCTATTAGCGAAATAGAAGCAGCGTTACCTGCATACTCCCGTAATACACTCAAAAAAGACCTGTCCTACTTTGTAAATGAAGGACTGGTGTTAAAGACGGGAGCAGGCCGTGGCGTTCGTTATCATGCTAAGGAGTAAGTAGCCATGGCTTTTCACTGCACCACTACCTTCTTCCTTACATAACGGCTATTCCCATCAGAAACTGTAAAGAAATAAATCCCCGGATTAAAGTTGCTTACATCATATTTTAAGGACTGATCACCCGGAGATAAGGATCCAAAGTTTTTAACCGCGACAGACTGACCTAAAATATTGGTAACTGATAGTTTTACTTCGGTCGCAAAATTCAAACTGAAATAAAGGGTGACATGATCGTTTGCAGGATTTGGGTAAATAGTAATTGGATTGCTGTCTTTTATATTATCCAGCCCGGCAGGGCCACACATGGTATTCGCAATATATTCCCATGTCGTTAAAAATGGTTTGTAACCCTTGTTTAAAGAATCTGCATAGGCTTTTTTATTGGGGCATATGATATACAAGGTAGGGTATGAATTTATGTTATAAGCGGTTTTATAATCATTTAATGGAATACCCACAGGGTTCATTATTGGGAAATGAGTAAAGGCCACCCAATTGCCTACCGTATTAGTGCCTGTGCCCTGCAGGTCGGCAAGCGTTGTATTAATATCTACCTCAATAAACAGAACTTTCCAGGTGTTATCTCCGGGAATATCATGCCTGGTATATAAGCTATCCATTGTGCCGGATGTATCGTAATCCCAGCATGGATGGCACCAGGTAGTAGAATTATCTATAGCAACATACTTCCCCTGGTTCAGATAAGTATAAAGGTTTTGCGTGACGCCATTTATATCCGTGAACGTAAAGTCGGGCACTGTTGATCCATCAGTTAACTGCGCCTGGGCAGCATAAGTAAAGAGGGCCACTATTATTAAACAAAGTACCTTTTTCATAGGTAAATTTAGATTATAAAGGTACACTTTTATTTGAGGACTGGAGAATTGGATTAGCTCAACACCTTTAAATACCAACCTTTCGACCCATTAACAAAAGTTTAGTGATAAGATAACTATTGCCATTGAAAACAACCTTATTTTTGCAAAACATCCATTTAAAAAACATTATATTTAATTTCAATTATTTATTTATCATCAAAAAGTTTCAATTAGTTTCAATTTTAAATTAATACCCTAATGAGAAAAATATTTTTACTATTAATTGCTGTTTCTTTTGCTGTTGCTGCACTTGCACAACATCCTTCCAATGTTGCTAATGCACAGCAGCTATACAATTCCGGTTCCATAAAACTTCCAAAACCAGGAGGCCGTCAACCGGTTCCGGTTGAACAAATGAATCGGCTATACAATAACCCTGTTATTTCTCCGCGTCATTATTCACACAGTACTAAGAGAACGACCGGGACAAGTACTTATTCTGATTGGTATGCATTGTGGAACCAAAATACCACTCCCGGCGGCCCACAGCAATTGTATTATGAAACAGTTTACCCGGACAATACTTTGGTAGATGGATTTTCTTTAAGCGGCGCCTATGTATTCTGGCATGGATTGGGCATGTCATTCGACCCTACAGATAGCGGGTATTCCTATAATGCTCTTTATAGTACGGTCAGCCAGCCTTTGCCCCCTACAGGGCAAAGCTACACCATAGATAGTTTTTATGTCCCTATCACTTACAGGCGTAATAATATGTCGCCGACCGTTACTGATAGTGTTATTATAGAAATATTTGTAACAGAAAAAAAGACAACCGGCTTATATGATTCCGGCACTTATAACTTTTATCTTTCCGTACCTGACCCGACCTTTTTGCCATTCACCTACGATGAAATGCCTCGTAATGCAGATGTGCGCTATAATGCAGGCTTAACCGCGCCGTACAATGTACCCCCCTATATCAATGATTGTTATTTTGATTCCGTCTTTACACGGAAATACCGCTATGCACTACCATTAAATAATTCAAACTGGCATGACACCTCCGGGAATGGATGTATTTTATTAAACCAGGCAGCGCATTTACCCATTCTGCCATTATCTCCGGCTATACCGGTCTATTCTTCCACCACACATGCGGTTTCATATATTAGTTTCAAGAGTGGCTATGTCTATCCCTTTGGTTCAAGTTCATTTAGTGCTAACTATATTATTGGTTTGGAGGGTGCTCCATTAGGGTCTTCTACATGCTTTATGCAAAGCTGTGCCAATCCTTCTATTTCATATCCGGGTTCTTACCAAAACTCTTTGTACGCTACCGACCAAATAAGGTACAATGACGCCGGGTACGTGTATAATTACCATAATGTACTCATTCCAGGCTCGGCATATACAACGGACTATGGGTTGAACGTTACATTAGATTGCTGGCATATTACCTGGTCTTGCACTACGCCAACAGTAAGCGCCATAACAGGTTCTTCAGGTACTGTTTGTGCGGGTGCTACCATTACCTTATCAGATGCAACACCAGCAGGCTCCTGGTCAACTGTATTTGGTTATGCGTCTGTAACCGGTGGATTTGTAACCGGAGTAACTGCCGGTGTTGATACAGTTGTTTATACCGTAACGAATGGTTGCGGCTCAGTAAGAGCTACCAAAACAGTAACTGTCAATCCTGCGCCTAATGCTGGAGTAATCACTGGTGCATCTACTGTATGCGTTGGGAATACAATTACATTGGCAGATGCCGCCCCGGGCGGTACATGGAGCGCCAGTAACGGAAACGCAACGGTCGTTGGCGGAGTTGTTACAGGAGTAACCTCAGGCACAGATATTATTTCATATAAGGTAACAAATTCCTGCGGAACGGCTTCCGCCACAAAACTTATCACTATCGCTTCGGTTCCATCAGTAGGTAGCATATCAGGCCCATCTACTGTATGTATTGGTTCCACTATTACATTATCAGACGCCACATCCGGCGGTTTCTGGACCACTGTTACTGGCAATGCAATTGTAACAGGTGGCGTAGTCAGCGGCTTAACTGTAGGTACAGACACGATAATCTATACTATTGTAGGTTCCTGTGCAAATGCATTCGCAAGTTTACCTGTAACAATTGCCCCGTTACCTGTCCCCACAATTGTGGTTACGGGATTGACTTTGAGTACTTCTGTTCCTTATGCAAGTTATCAATGGATATATGGCGCCACACCTCTTTCGGGAGCTAATGGCAGCACATACGATGTTCTTATCAATGGAGCGTATTCAGTAAGTGTAATTGATGATAATGGTTGTGCCGGTACAAGTGGTGCAACCATTATCTCCTATGTGGGTGTGCAGAACATTAATGCCCTTTACCAGATAAAGGTGTATCCAAATCCTTCACGGTCTTTGGTAAATATTGAATCATCCATGAATGCTGAATTAAATGTGCAGTTAACGACTATTGACGGCAGATTGATACTGAATGAAAAGAATGTGAAGCAGATAGATGTTACTAACCTGCCAAATGGTAATTATATACTATCAGTTTTCGAGGCAGCAACCAATGTGAAGATAAAAACGGAAAGGCTTGTGAAAGCTGCGAATTAATTTTTTGTTGATTATTCAGTAAAAACCCGTGTCAGACAACTATCCGGCACGGGTTTTTGTATGTTTACACTTGGTTATTTTTAGCAGGTTTATCAAAATAAGTCACTTTCAGTATAATGCCTGTTTATCTTCTTGATGATTCATTATGGTTCCCGCCTATGGAAGAAGCCATGCCTGACGGCTTGCTGGCAGCTGGCGGCGACCTCAGTGTGGAGCGGCTTTTGCTGGCATACCGGAACGGGATATTCCCATGGTTCGGTGAAGAGGATCCGCTTTTATGGTGGTCGCCGGACCCGCGTTTTGTATTGTTCCCTGTTGATCTTAAGGTAAGTAAGAGTATGAGGCAGATAATCAACAGAAAAGAATTTGAGTTTAAAGTGAATACTGCCTTTGAGGAGGTAATACAGAATTGCAGTAAAATAACACGGAAAGGCATGGATGGCACATGGATAACGGATGAGATAACGGAAGCATATACAAGGCTTCATTACTTAGGTTATGCCCATAGCGCAGAGGCATGGCAGGACGGGCAGTTGGTGGGCGGATTGTATGGTGTAAAATTGGGTAATATATTTTTCGGGGAAAGCATGTTTAGCAGGAAGAGCAATGCCAGCAAGTTTGCATTTATCTGCTGGGTAACCTTGCTGAAAGAACAAGGCGTAAAACTGATAGATTGCCAGGTGCATACGGCCCATTTGGAAAGTTTGGGAGCGGGTATGATTCCAAGAAAACAGTTTATGAAAATTTTAGAAACGAATATCATATTGTAAATTCCAATGTCATTAAGTTAAGGATTACAAAACCCGAAGGGTTGATATTATTATAGCAAATTCATTAATTTTTGTGTAAAACCCCGAAGGGGTGACATTATTTACGTGATAAGTCATTGACATTGGAACAAAATCTTTCTCAACATAATGAATTTTCAAAAATTTCAACTACATTTCCATTTAAACAATAAAACACCACTGTTTAAACAATAAAATACCACTATTTCCTATTTTTCTGTCTTAAAGCTATCTTTGTATATCATTGCATTTTTAGAAAGCAATAAATTGCGAAATGCATGGCTTTTTATTTTTGACTTTTGACTTTTGAATTAACAGATTATGCCGCAAATAGCTACTACATCCAAGTCTGTAAGATTGTCGTTTGAGGAGTTCAAACAAGGGGTTCTGGACGACTACCGGATGGTAGTTGCCAGCCGTGAGGCGAGCCTTATCGGGCGCCGCGAGGTGCTTACCGGCAAAGCTAAGTTCGGCATCTTCGGCGATGGAAAAGAACTGGCGCAGATAGCTGTTGCCAAATGCTTCAAAAAAGGTGATATACGTTCAGGTTACTACCGCGACCAGACCCTGATGTTTGCAACAGGCATGAGCGATATAAAGAAATTTTTCGCACAGCTATATGCAGATATGGACATTGAGCGCGAACCGTCTTCTTCAGGCCGTATGATGAATGGCCACTATGGCACACGCTGGCTTGACGAAAATGGTGAATGGAAAAACCTTACGGAACAACCTAATTCCTCCAGCGATATTTCTCCTACCGCCGGCCAGATGGTACGGGCGTTGGGGCTTGCCTATGCATCTAAGATGTACAGGAATGTGGATGAATTGCAGCATGGTTTTGAAAAATTCAGCAAAAACGGCAATGAAGTTGTCTTTTGTACTATCGGCGATGCTTCTACATCTGAAGGCCTCTTTTGGGAGACGGTAAATGCGGCAGGGGTATTGCAGGTGCCGCTTGCAATATTTGTATGGGACGATGGCTATGGCATCTCCGTGCCGCGCAAATACCAGACCACCAAAAATTCCATTTCAGAGGCGCTTGCCGGAATGCAGTGGGATGATAAGAAAGGCGGAATAAATATTTACACCGTAAAGGGATGGGATTATGCCTCCCTTGTGCAGACTATCCAGCAAGGCATCAGCAGGGTGCGCGAAATGCAGATACCTGCCATCTTCCATATACAGGAAATGACGCAGCCTCAGGGCCATTCCACATCGGGCTCGCATGAGCGCTATAAAACAAAGGAACGGCTTGAATGGGAAAAAGAATGGGATTGCATCGCCCGCATGAGGCTGTTTATTTTAGATAATAAGATAGCTTCGGAAGAAGAAGTGACAGGAATAGAAGAAGCCACGAAAACAGAAGTCCGCAATACCAAACAGCAAGCCTGGGAAGACTACCTGGCCCCGATTAAAGAACAGATACAACAGGTGACCACGCTATGCAGCCAGGTGGTATATGAAGCCGGAGAAAACGCGCAGGCCGTTGCCACTGTAGTGCAGAAGCTCAACGCCTTGACGGAGCCTTTGCGCAAGGATGTGATGCAGGCAATGTACAATGTGATCCACCTTAGCCGGCAAGGCGGGGAAGCGGTAAAGGCGCTCCGTAATTATTATGAGGATTTAAAGAAAGACAACAGGGAAAAATTTTCATCGCATTTATATTCACAGTCGCAGCACAGTGCCATGAAGGTCGCGGAAATACCGGTGGAATATGATAAAGACCCGAAAGCGGTGAATGGCTATGAAATACTCAACCGGTTTTTCGACTACACATTTGCCAATAATCCTGCTGTATTCGCTTTTGGAGAAGATGTAGGAAAAATCGGAGATGTGAACCAGGGATTAGCCGGGTTACAGGAAAAATACGGTGTACTGCGTATTACAGACACCGGTATCCGTGAAGCATCCATAATAGGGCAAGGCATAGGTATGGCTATGCGCGGCCTGCGGCCGATAGCGGAGATACAATACCTCGATTATTTATTGTACGCCTTACAGCCATTGAGCGATGATGTGGCAACCATGCTATACCGTACCCGTGGCGGACAGAAATGCCCCTTAATAGTGCGCACCCGCGGCCACAGGCTGGAAGGTGTATGGCATAGCGGCTCTCCTATTGGCATGATACTTAATCTGGTGCGGGGCATGTACCTGTGTGTGCCGAGAAACATGACGCAGGCTGCAGGAATGTATAATACGCTTCTGAAAAGCGATGAACCCGGGCTGGTAATTGAATGCCTGAATGGCTACCGCCTGAAAGAGAAGCTGCCTGCTAACCTTGGTGAGTTTACCGTGCCATTCGGGATACCGGAAGTCATACGAGAAGGAACAGATATTACCATTGTTTCCTACGGCTCTACCCTGCGTGTTATTGAAAATGCCATCACCACTTACCTGGCGCCAATGGGTATCAGCTGCGAAGTGATTGATGTACGCACATTACTTCCTTTCGATGTAAATCATATTATTTTAGAGTCGCTGAAAAAGACCAATCGTATTGTATTCATAGATGAAGACATACCCGGCGGCGCAACTGCTTATATGTACAGGCATGTAATGGAAGTGCAGGGCGGGTATAAATGGCTCGATGTGGCCCCGCGAACCATTACCGGACAAGCCCACCGTCATGCCTATGCCACCGATGGCGACTATTTCTCCAAGCCAAATGCAGAAGACATCGCAGAAATAATAGAGGAAATGATGGTGGAGTAATGGCGCAATGGCTTAATTGCTCAATGGCTTAATTTAATGTGAAAATGTGGAAAATGTGAAAATGTGAAATGAAATAGCTCAATGAATAAATAGCAAAATAGATAATTTGTCATGGTGAGCCGCGCCGAACCGTGTCATGGTGAGCCGCGCCGAACCATGACTTGCTGAATTCCGAACAAAAGCTTGCACAAAGTTCTGAATTCTTCCCGTCGTAGCCGGATCTCTGTTTTTCACAGGACCCGGCGTCAATCAATGTTCGAACGCTGCATAGGTTGTTATAACAAATAAATACCCCGAAGTCAAAAAAAATTATTGTCCAAACTTATAGTAGCTATCAAAGCCTGCCCTGAGGAATCGAAGGGTCCGGTGTATCACACCCTTGTACGCCTTGTTCCTTTGTCATCTTGAGCGATAGCCGAAAGGGAGCCTGACCTGAGCAATAATCGAAGGATTCGGTATTTCTATTCACCTTACCCTCATAATATACAGGATAACATGTTATGCCTCGTAGGAGGCTACCGGTTTGTAGTACTCCAATAAACAAATCTGTCATGCTCCGTAGGAGCTATCCAATCAAACACCGACGGATATTTTCACATTTCCCGCATTCATCGCATTCCCGCATTGTTTTAGGGGTTTACCGTTACCTTCCCAACATATTTTCCATGTGCCGTAGTTCCTGAAATCAGATAAACTCCCGCAGCAACATCAAGTTTTATGTTTACAGGATTATTGGTAACCGCAGTAATTTCCTTTACTTTCTGTCCCAATAAATTAGTAATCATAATGGATAGCTGCTCATGATAATCAGACAACAAATTAACAGTAAACACCCCTTCATTCGGATTTGGAAATACCAGTAATTGAGATGATGAATTGGCGACCACGGGCACATTTGTAAAATCGCATTTAATGATATTTAAAACCCAAATGGCATTATCAGTTCCGCAAACATTGGTTACCGAATAGATAATAGTATCTGTTCCGATTTTTAAACCTGCAACGACCCCGGACACAGAAATAATTGCTTTGAAATTGCTGCTGGTCCATACCCCGCCTTTAATAGCGTCAGACAAAATAATCATGGAATCCGGGCACACATCCGACGCACCGGTTATCGTCCCTGCATAAGGCAATGGATTTACCGTGACATTTGTAGTCGCAATACATCCGGTAGGCAAGGTATAAGTAACAATTGCAGTACCTGCCGAAACGCCTGTAACAACCCCTGTTCCAGCAGCAATAGTCACAATGGTAGTATTGCCGGTGTTCCATGTTCCGCCTGTTGATAAATCGCTTAAACCTGTAGTTGCATTAACACAAACGGCAGTACCGGCAATGGGTGAAGGTAAAGGATTAACGGTAGCTGTTTTTGTAGCAACACAACCTGTCGGAAGCGTATAAGTGATCACGGATGCCCCACCGCTTACACCTGTGAGTGTTCCCGAGGTTGAAACAATAGTCGCAATGGCAGTGCTGCCGCTGCTCCACGCACCACCTGGTGTACCATCACTTAAAGTTGTTGTTAAGCCTGCACACACGCTTGCAGTACCTGTTATTGAAACAGGTAAAGGATTTACGACTACCGATGCCGTCGTTATACAACCTGTTGACAAAGTATAAGTAATTGTTGATGTGCCAATAGCCAAGCCTGTTACTACTCCCGATGTGCCAATTGCAGCCAGTGTAGTATTACTGCTGCTCCAGGTGCCGCCCGTTGTACCATCACTTAACGGTGTTGTTAAACCGGTACAAACTTTGGTACTCCCCGCAATAGCCGCCGGTAACGGATTGATAGTGACAATTGCACTGTCAAACATATTATTACTGCAGGCGGTAATAGCATCAGTAGCAACTATCTTATAAGTACCGGCTGCAGTATGTAAACCAAAATCCAGGGAAAGCCCGGTACCGCTGATTGCTGTACCTATTGCCGTACCGCCATAAAATAACTGGTAATTATTCCCGGCAACGGAACCGCTCAATTTCACATGAACGCCTGTGTCACCCGCACAATAACTACCTCCTCCCATTACCGTATAAAGAAGTGGTAACGGATTAACGGTCATTGTTGTAAACGTATTACACCCTGTTGGCAGGAAATAAGTAATAATGGGCATCCCTGCGGCCACGCCTGTAACAATACCGCTGCCGGAGCCAACTGTAGCCAATGTAGTATTACTGCTGCTCCAGGTACCGCCGCCCGCGTCGCTCAAAGTTACGGTTGCACCTGCGCATACGACCCCTGTTCCGGTTATCCCTGCTGGCAGGGGATTTACAGTTACTACTTTAATAGCTGTTGCAATGCCACAGATATTGGTAGCAGTATATTTTATAGTATCTGTGCCCGTACCTGCAGCAGTCACAACACCCGTTGAAGAACCGATAGTTGCCGTAGTGGGTGTTACCGAAGTCCAGACACCACCTCCCGCGCCATCGCTCAGGGTTATTGTGGCAGCCAGGCATATGTTCCCCGGGTGTAATCAATTTGCTTTTCTGGTCACACTTTACATGGTTTTTATAGCCGTAATAAGCTACACCGTTTTTCTTTGTCCAGCGGGCATCTACATCTTTTTATTCCAGCTTATTTTCATTTTCTTTCCATTCCTTCGGTAGTTCACCTTCCTTTATCTGTTTATTTTCTTCCCTGCTGTTACGTTGTTTGGGTACTTCCACAAAACTTGCATCCACTATTTTCCCTTCATGTATTATAAGACC
>CAISOH010000097.1 GCA_903887005.1 uncultured Bacteroidota bacterium
CCTCAACGCAATATCGCAGGACAGGATAGATAAAGTGCAAGAAAAGCTCAACAACAGGCCTAGAAAAAAGAACAATTTTACCTCACCAATTAAATTGCTAAATTTACATAACGTTGCATTTGCTGCTTGAATTCAGCATTTCTTTTTTTTCATCTTCATCCTCACTTATTTCCAGGTAATCCATCAGCATAGAAATGCTCGACAAAGGCCCTCTCAGATTGTGGCATACAATATTAGAAAAATCATTCAATTGCATGTTTTTTTCACCTAATATCAGGGCTTGTTCTTTCATTTTTTGTTCAGCTATATTCCGTATTTTATCTTCCCGAATTAAACGGCGTGCATTCCATAAGACGATTCCAATAAGAATGAAAATGTTTGTAAGGATAAATAATGATGTTCCGAAAGACGCCCCAAACCATTCATATTTTTCTCCCTGCAAATGCAACCATCCCAGAAAAAACTCAAAAACGACAATCATGATCACAAGCCTTGCTACAATTTTCCCTATAGTGTCATTGTAAGTAAAATAGGTAATAACCCCTTTATTGCCCTGAATGGTTAGCAACCCGATTGAAAGGATAATAAATGAAAAAGAGGTATGAATCGCCATTTTTGTAGTGTAGAACAGAAGGCCATAAAACACCTCAACACCATAAAGGTAACCGCTGAAAGAAAAAACAGAAAGTGCGAAAAGAAAAAGGACTATTGTATGTGCTATTTTATAATTGCGTAATTTAAAAAACAGCATAAAAAAAACTGAACCGGCTAAGAGAAAACAGAGGGTAGTTGCAGGCGCCATTCTACCTGCATAAGTAGTTGCGGCTGAAATTAAATCATCTTTTATAAATAGTTCATCTATACCTAAGTTTCTATTAAACAGATATTCGCATGATTGTATTGCAGCCATTACTACAATAAAAATGGAACAGAAAAAGAAAATCACTTTTTGTGTGAAAGAAAGATTTTCATTATTTAACAGCCATATAACGATACCTGAAAAAATAAAACAAAGGGCTGTATCGAATTTCATGGATATGATACCAGGCAAAACACTTTTCAATACAGGAATATTAAACAGCCATCCAACTATAACAAGGGTTCCTATTGCCACTAAAATTATTGATGAAATTTTTGAGAGCAATTTTATCCGGTACTGCATTTTTTCTTTTATAGGATTAAATCTAAGAGTATTTATTGATAAAATTCAATTGAAGAGTCAGGATATTTATTTTGTCACAACGTTAATCCATTTTATGAATAAAATTCCGATTTTAATCATGTTTTAGTATGAAATATACTATTGAAATGGAAGCATGTATCCTTTCAATCAAGCAAAGCATGATTTCATAATACATCTGATAATAACCTAAAACTGAAAAAAAAGTTAGCAGACGTGTTTAGCTTTATCGTCTGGATTTGTCTCACAATCCTGAATAGGATGAAGCTCAGAATGGAAGAAATATAATTTTAATAATCAATTTTCAATATGGGGAGAGCAAGTATCAGCAGGATTTTGGGCTTGTATTGTGTTACACTTGCTAATAATTTCAGTATTGCTAAGGCTGCCAAATTCATAAACGCCATCTGGTAAGCCATTGTGTACGCATTGACAAAAAGCCCTGCCTTTACGGTTTGGATTGCATGCAAATAAACAAATGCCGCAAATGATCAATACAAGAATGGATAAGTAACGTTTCATGAGTTGTGTTTTGATGGTACTAAAGTATGTAATTAATGCAATTTGTATAAATATATTATTTCATTATGTTTATTTTTGTAAAAAATTCTGCAGTGCGTCTTTAGAAATCAGATTCTGTTACTGTCAATAAATAATCTGCCTGGTGTTTGCTCTTTTCGTTGTATGTCCAACGGCTTGTTTTTCGAAAATCTGTCTTTGCTTTTTGTGTGTCATTTTTATAAATGTTTATCATCGGAAATCTCCTTAAAGTATCCAGTACCTCCTTGTAAGTACTAACAACATCCAAACCTTCCCCGTTTTCAGCTATTGTAATCTGACTGTTTGGTGCAATTTTAAAGGTATCTGTAAATAGTTGCCCGTCTGCCCTCGTTCGGATAACAGTAACCGGGAATGAAGCATTGTTGGTTATATTATAGGTTAATGCGGCCTCTGTTTCGCAGGCTACAAATGATAGAAATAATAAGACGGTTATATAACTTCTGAATTTCATAATAGAAAGATTATTTCATCAATAAAATTAGTTTGAATTCTTCATTTGCTACCATTATTATTTTAAATCCGACCATGATTTTTCAATATTATTTCTTAACCTTTTCCAAATTAAGTCGTTGCTTTTTTAACCCATTGCGCCATTCCCCTTATATTTGCCTGCATAAATTATGGAATTAAGTAAGAATTTTCAGCATAACGAAGCAGAGCAGAAATGGTATGCTCACTGGGAGCAATCGGGTTATTTTAAGAGTACTCCGGATGACCGTCCTCCCTATACAATTGTAATGCCGCCGCCCAATGTAACGGGTGTGCTGCACATGGGCCATGCCCTGAACAACAGTGTGCAGGACATCCTCGTGCGCCGCGCAAAAATGATGGGTTATAACACCTGCTGGTTGCCCGGTACAGACCATGCATCAATAGCCACAGAAGCTAAGGTGGTAAATATGCTGAAAGAGCGGGGTATAGATAAAAAGACAATGCCTCGTGAAAAATTCCTGGAATATGCCTGGGAATGGAAGGAGAAATATGGCGGTATCATACTCAAGCAATTGGAAAAGCTGGGCTGCTCGCTCGACTGGAGCCGTACCAATTTCACTATGGATGAAGCTTACTATGCCGCAGTAATCCGCGTGTTTAATGAACTGTATGAAAAGGGGCTGATATACCGTGGGGTGAAAATGATAAACTGGGATCCTAAAGCAAAGACTGCCCTAAGTGATGAAGAAGTAATTCACCGGCAGACAAACTCAAAGCTTTACTATGTACGTTACCGGATGGACAGCGAAAAGGAGGAGTATATCACGATTGCTACCGTTCGTCCTGAAACGATTTTAGGTGATACCGGGGTATGTGTGCATCCTGATGATGAACGCTACAAACACATGGCAGGCAAGTATTGCTTTATACCATTGGTGAACAGGCGAGTACCTATTATTTTTGATGATTACATTGATAAGGAATTTGGTACAGGGGCGCTGAAAGTAACGCCGGCACATGATATAAACGACTACAATCTTGGACTGAAACATGGCCTGCCTGTAATAGATACGCTCAATGATGACGGCACTATGAGCGAAGCAGCTCAGCTATATATAGGGCAGGACAGGTTTGCAGTTCGTAAGAAAATAGTGGAAGACCTGCGTGCAGCAGGCCTCCTTGTAAAAGAAGAAGATTACGTAAACCAGGTAGGATTCAGTGAGCGCACGGATGTGGTAATAGAGCCACGCCTGAGTATGCAATGGTGGTGCAATATGCAGGAACTCTCAAAGCCTGCATTAGATGCCGTAATGAATGATGAAATTGAATTTCACCCTGCCAAATTTAAAAACACCTACCGTCACTGGATGGGTAACATCAAGGACTGGTGCATCAGCCGCCAGCTATGGTGGGGGCAGCGCATACCCGCATGGTATGATACGGAAGGAGGGCTTTATGTAGCGAATACCAGTGAAAGGGCGCATGAACTTTACGCTGCAAAAAAGCCTGACCTTGCCGCAAAGAACCCTCAACTGAGGCAGGATGATGATGTGCTGGATACATGGTTCAGCAGTTGGCTGTGGCCCATACAGGTATTTGGCTGGAATGAAGCGCCTCACAATAAAGACCTGGCATATTATTATCCCACCAGTACGCTTGTTACTGCACCTGAGATCATATTTTTCTGGGTTGCCAGAATGATTATGTCGGGCTATGAGTTTATGGGGAAGAAGCCTTTCGATAAGGTTTACTTCACAGGTATTGTAAGGGATAAGCAGGGCAGGAAAATGAGCAAATCGCTCGGCAATTCGCCGGACCTGCTGAAAATGATAGATGAAAATGGCGCTGATGCAGTAAGGTTCAGTGTTATGATTTCTTCGCCTGCGGGTAATGACTTATTGTTTGATGAAGGGCAACTGGAGCAGGGCCGCAACTTCTGCAATAAGATGTGGAACGCCATGAAATTAGTGAAAGGGTGGGAGAGCCGTTGTGTGGACGGAATGGAAGACAGCAATGTAAAATTCGCACTCGACTGGATGGATGCAAGGCTGGCATCCGTATCGCAGGAGGTAACGGAGATGATAAAGGATTTCAGGCTGAGTGAGGGATTGAAAACTATTTATTCGCTTATCTGGAATGACTTCTGCTCCTGGTATCTCGAGTGGGTTAAGCCGGGAATGGAACAACCCATTTCCACCCATGTTTATGAGCGTACCATAAGCATATATGAGCAATTGCTGCAACTGCTGCATCCTTATATGCCTTTCATTACAGAGGAGATATACCACATCATCCGTGAACGTGAAGAAGGTGATGACTTGATCATTAAACAACTCCCTGTATATTATACGCCTGATGCGACAATATTGAAGGGTGGGGGACAGCTACAGGAATTAATATCATCAGTTAGGGATACACGTAATAAAAACCAGCTAAAACCAAAGGATACTATCAGGCTATGGATAGATTCCAGCCATCATGCATTTTACGAAAGTGTGCAGGATATTCTGCGGCGCCAGGTAAATGCAGAGAACATCGGTTTTACAACTGAAGCTAAACAAGGGTGTATTTCGCTCGTTGTAGGTACCGATAAATTATATATCGAAGCAGCTGCTGCTACAATAGATGCCGGTGCTCAAAAGAAACAGATGGAAAAGGAATTGGAATACCTAAAGGGATTTTTAGTTAGCATAGATAAAAAGCTTGGCAATGAACGTTTTGTACAAAATGCAAAGCCGGAAGTAATAGAAAACGAACGCAAGAAGTATGCTGACGGGCAGGCTAAAATAAAAACACTGGAAGAAAGCCTGGGGATGGTAAATTAGGGATTATGAATTAGTAGCAACAGATAACCCGTCATACCCCGGGCAAAACAAACGGTCGGTAATGTCCCTTTTAAACTATCCGGTCGTAGCAACTTAACATACCGGGAATTTTATCTTTGTAGCGTTTGGTAAGCAGTTCCAACTTTTTGCTATAAAGTTAAGTATTTTCCTTTTTGGTTCTGGCTTATCCAGGTTAGGATGGGCCTCTACCTATTCGGAATGGAGTTGATTCTTGATCATGGTCCACTCCGTCATGAGTTGGTCTCCTTCTCTGGTTATCTGCTTTAATTCCCTGTATGCTTGCCCAAAAATTGTTTTTGGCAAGTACAAGCCTAATTACCTGAGTTTTCCCCACATTTTATACACTACAGGCTAAAAATGAAGCTGGGTTTGCAGTTTCATTTTTTTTGTGTTTCTTTGTAGTGTATAAATTGTACACTACATGGCATTCATTCGTAAAATCAAGAAAGGAGA
>CAISOH010000098.1 GCA_903887005.1 uncultured Bacteroidota bacterium
AGCTTATTAAAAAAGTAATCATCAATTATCCATCGCTTTGTAATATAACAAATAATTAATTACTACAAATCTTTTTACTAAAACCATTTTTTAAATACATATTAGCAATAAAATTGATTAACTATTAATACTAAAAAATATGAAAGAAAATATTAAAAAGCTTACTCCTGGATTTATATTAAAAGAGTATCGAAATTTCAAAAACGAACTTAAAATAAGCCTAAAATCAGAACTTAAATCAGAACTTAAAACAGAACTTAAAGGTGAACTAATGACTGAACTAAAATCACAATTCAAAACTGAATCTAATGATGAAGTAAAAACCGAATTTAAGCCCGAACCCAAACCTGACACTGAAATAATTAGTTGTCTTTATTGCAAATCAAAGGATGCCACCCCTTATAGAAAAAGAGCGGATATTGTTAAATGTAATTCCTGTGGTCTGGTTTATCTGAGAACACGACCAACAATGGAGGCTTTATACCAGATATACCAAAACTATGCAAGCTCAGGACATATGAAATTACCTGGTAGCATTATGGAAATAAAGACTAATCCATTACGACGCGAATCATTTGTAAATGAAGCTCTGAATTATTGTACAAAAAGGAATGGCACATGGCTTGATGTAGGTTGTGGCTGGGGCGCTTTATTAATGTATGCCAGGGAAATCGGATTTACTCCTTTAGGGATAGAAGTAACCCGAAACAATATTGACTATGCAACCATGCAATTACAAATTCCTGTTTCAAATAACCAATTCACTGATTCAAAAATAAGTGATAATTCCTGCCAGGTTATAAGTATGGTCCATGTATTTGAACATATTCCTAACCCTAAAGAAACATTATCAAAAATTTTCAATACACTTGTGCCAGGAGGAATTTTTTGTGGCATAGTTCCAAATATTGAATCCTATTGCTCAGAACTCCAAAAAGAAGATTGGGTTTGGTTAGATGAAACGCATCATTACGTACATTATTCACCTGTCACGCTTAGACAAAAATTGGAGCAAGCTGGATTTGTAATTGATAATTTATATACCGATGTAGGTGATTATGGTGAATATTTTGAAGATATTCTTAAGAAGGAATTTCCATTAAAAAATACCGAAGAGTTGGACCAAAAACGGCATGAACTGGAGCTGAATGGCAAAGGTGATGAGGTGAGATTTTTTGCCAGAAGGCCATAAATAAAATAGGCCGTTGTTATTGATTTGAACAACAACGGCCTATTTTTCCAAATTATTTAGCTGAAGAAGATATTTGTTACCCGATTATCTCCTTGAACGTATTGCTCATACCTTCTCTATTAAAGTATTTAAGCACATAGTCTTTTCCAAATTTGGAGTACCGCTCCCAATGGTCTTTATTGGAGTAAGCCTCCAGAATATTATACTGCAGTTCTTTGGGGGTATTGGCGCTCTTATAAAGGAAACCATCATCCTTGGGCAATCCTTCGAAGGCAGTAAATGTACCCACAACAGGTACGCCTTTCGACATTGCTTCTATCACCTTGCCCTTCACACCGGCGCCTACTCTTAGTGGCACGACTGAAATTCTAACCTGCGAATAAAGTTTATTTAAGTTTTCAGTTGTAATATTCGAAAATATTTCCAGCGTTTGGAAACGCTTCTTATATTCATAAACGAACTCCGGAACATTAGAACCTGCAATAGTCATCCTGATATTCAGTTTGAATAACGGTTCATATACTTCTTCCATGAACCAAGCTATCGCATCCTGGTTAGGCGGATGATTAAAACCACCAATAAACATAATACCCTCCCTGCTTTCAAAAGGCACTTCATCTTTTGCAATATCGAAGAAATAGGGAGGGATATAATGCAATGGCTGAGTAATATGCTTCTTAAGAAAGCGCATTTCATCATAGCTGATTACCAGGGAATGATCAGCATATTCATACATAAAATCTTCTTCAGCCTTCAATTTTTTCGATTGAAGATTCAATGCTATGTCGTTATTTATGATAGTCTCCTGGTCCAGCCTCAGATAGCCCAAATCATGTCCGTAATAGATGATCTTGCCTTTGTACCCTTTATTTTTCAGAATAGTTATAAAAGGAATACATACTGAAGAACGGCTCAATAAAATAACATCGTATTTTGCGAAATTTTCGTTGAAATATTTATCCCATCGGAAATTGAACAAATTGTTCTCTACACAATAAAACACTTCTACACCTTTTTCCTGCAAAGCTTTTTTATAATGCCTTGGTGGGTGAGGATTGGAACTTAGAAACTTAACACTATGACCTAAACTTATTAAGGAATCAACATAGTTGCTCATGGTACGCGAACCTGCATCCTGGTCAACAGTCGGTAAATTATGGTCAACAATCAGGATGTGCTTTTTATTGGTGGTTCTGTCATGTTCCGAAAAAACATTTTCTCCATTTTTAGACTTCAATTTTAGTTCAGCACTCCACTTTTCCTTTAACTTCTGATTATTGATAACCTGGTATTGTTTAATTCCTGAATTCAAGTCCTTACCATGTGATACACCTTCAAAATGCACCACTACCGAATATGGCTGGTAAATGACTTTATAGCCTTTTTTTCTTACTTCAAAACAAAAGTCAGAATCTTCGCAATATGCAGGAGAATAACGTTCATCAAATCCGCCTATTTCTTTCCATAAACCGGCATGGATCATTATACAGGCCCCGGATATATAGTCCACCTCTTTTACATAATTATACTCTGGTTTATCCTGGTGGTCCTGGTTGCCATAGTTCCATGCGCTGCCATCCTGCCAGATAATACCTCCGGCTTCCTGTAGTTTACCGTCGGGGTAAACAAGTTTTGACCCAACTAATCCTGCATCCTTAAAATTGTCAAAAACATTTAACAATTCAATTAACCAATCTTTTTTTACAATAGTATCATTATTTAAGAAAACGATATAGTCACCTTTAGCTTGTTTTGCTGCTGCATTACAATTTTTTAAGAACCCAAGATTACTTTCATTTTTAATGTAAATAACGTTTTCAATATGCTGTTTCAGGAAGTTTGTATTCTCCGGGGAATTATCATCTGCAATTATGATCTCATAATTCTTATATTCATTATTTTCAAAAATAGACCTTATGCAATAGTATGTATATTCGATTTGATTATACATTGGAATAATAATGGAAACTCTTGGATTCTGAACTACAGGAAGTTGTATTTTTAAAGAAATATTATACTTTTTAGTAGAAAATATAGGGGCATACTTAGAATCCTTATCATAACCAGGAAAAAAATAATCCGACCTTTTATGCAAAAAACTTTGAATGCCCAAAATCAGGCCTCTTTCTTTTATTTCCAGCTTTAATTCCTGAACTAGTACTTGTTTTATTGGGCTTTTAATAAATTGCTTTAAATAAACAAAATAT
>CAISOH010000099.1 GCA_903887005.1 uncultured Bacteroidota bacterium
AAAATAGCTTTGGTTCCGAACGCGACCGAAATGAATAAAAATGAATAAATAAAATTGAATCATGCAAATATTAGATGGCGTTTTAGTATCTGCCCACATAAAGGAGCAGATAAAACAGGAAGTAATAGAATGGCAGGCTAACGGTGGTAAAAAACCACATCTTGCCGCCATATTAGTAGGTAATAACCCTGCAAGCGAAGCTTATGTGGGTTCTAAAGTAAGGCATTGCGAAGAACTTGGTTTTGATTCCACCTTATTGCGTTTTGATACAGATATTACTGAAGCTTTTCTTATCAGCGAAGTGGAAAAGCTGAATAATGATGATGCGGTTGACGGTATATTGGTACAATTGCCATTGCCGAAGCATATTTCGGGAGATTCTGTAATCAATGCCATCAGTCCGGGAAAAGATGTGGATGGATTTCATCCGATCTCGCTCGGTAAGATGTTGCTGGGGCAGCCTACCTTTTTGCCCGCCACACCCTATGGCATTATGCTGATGCTGGAGTATTACAAGATTAATACTGCCGGTATGCATTGTGTGATAATAGGCAGAAGCAATATAGTAGGCACGCCTATGACCATACTGATGAGCCGCAATGCCAATCCGGGTAATGCCACGGTTACCATGTGTCATTCTCACACAAAAAATCTGAAAGAGATCACACGTTCTGCCGATATTATCATAGCCGCAATAGGCAGGCCGAAATATGTTACCGCAGATATGGTAAAGCCCGGCGCAATAATCATAGACGTAGGTATTAACCGCATAGACGATCCGACAAAGAAAAGCGGGTCAAGGCTGGTAGGTGATGTTGACTTTGAAAATGTTGCCCCGCTTTGCAGTTACATAACTCCCGTACCCAAAGGTGTTGGTCTTATGACCCTTTGCGGATTAATGAAAAATACCTTACTTGCAGCAAAACACGCTAAAGAGTTAATAGGGTAATTGGTTAAAAGGGTTAATTGGTTAAAGGGTTAATCGGGCAATTAGTCTTTGCCTTGAGTAACGTTTTAACCAATGACTTTTGCCAGGTGATAAAAATTGAGAAGCATTTGTTTTTGTAAGCAACCAGGATTGACTTTGTCCTTTCCGGATTAAGTACTAATGGCTGTTCCTTTACCTTTTATCTTTTTAACTCTTTAACTAATTAACCATTTAACCTTTTTGCCCTTTTTAACCATTTAACCTTTTAACCAATTAACCTCTTTGCCTTTTAACTTCATTAACCATTTAACTAATTGACCACCAATCAGCATACCATTTCGTATCCTGTAATGGAACACTTCTATACCCTGCAGGGGGAAGGAGTGCATACAGGCAAGGCTGCTTATTTCATCAGGCTGGGCGGTTGCGATGTAGGCTGCGTATGGTGCGATGTAAAAGATAGCTGGGATGCAACCGTGCATCCTGCGATGACTTCTGGCGAAATTGTAGGTATTGCTGTGAGGCATCAAGGGCGTATTGCTGTGATAACAGGCGGAGAGCCTGCAATGTATGACCTTACAGATTTGTGTAACAAATTGCATAAAGCTGGTTTTAATGCGCATATAGAAACATCGGGCGCCTACCCGATAAGCCGTGATTTAGATTGGGTAACGCTTTCTCCTAAGAAATTTAAAGCGCCTCTTCAGGAAAGTCTTGCGAAAGCAGATGAATTGAAGGTAGTAGTATTTCACAAGTCTGACCTGGAATGGGCGGAGCAACATGCAGCTATGGTCGGGCCCGATTGTATATTATTCCTTCAGCCGGAATGGAGCAAGCGTGAAATTATTACTCCATTAATTATTGATTATATCCGGCAACATCCGAAATGGCAATTATCTTTGCAAACACACAAATACATTAATATTCCATAGCGTATGACCTGGATACAAGTAATAATACTCGGTATAGTAGAAGGTATTTCTGAATTTCTTCCTATATCCTCTACCGGCCACATGATCATTGCCAGTTCTATTATGGGAATAAATGAGGAAGCCTTTACAAAACTGTTTGAAGTATGTATCCAGTTTGGCGCTATTTTATCTGTAGTGGCATTGTACTGGAAGAAATTTTTTGATTTTGCACGTTGGCAGTTTTATATGAAACTGGTAGCAGCTTTTATACCCGCTGCGATCTTTGGCGCCTTATTTTCCAAAAAAATTGACGCATTGCTGGAAAGCAGCCTGACCGTGGGTTTCAGTTTCCTGATAGGAGGGATAGTATTACTGTTTATAGATAGTGTCTTTAAGCGCAGTGAAATTGAAAGCGATAAGGAAATCAGCTATCCTAAAGCCTTTTTGATAGGCTGCTTCCAGGTAATAGCTATGATACCGGGTGTATCGAGGAGTGCCGCTACAATAGTGGGCGGATTGCAGCAAAGGCTTACACGCAAGCTCGCTGCAGAGTTTTCCTTTTTCCTGGCTGTACCAACCATGGCAGCAGCTACCGCAAAGAAGCTATGGGACTTTCATAAACAGGGATTGACATTTCAGCATGGCCAGATAGGAATGCTTATAGCAGGAAACATTATCGCGTTCATAGTGGCGCTGATAGCTATCAAGACCTTCATCACCTATGTACAGCGGCATACATTCCGGGCATTCGGTGTTTACCGGATTATTGCAGGACTTGCTGTTTTTGGGATGATATATGTTGGGATTATAAAGAAGGAAGAACAACACCAGCCTTCTAAAGTAGAGATTAATGTTCCAATGAAGACAATATCCGGATCATAGTTTTTGAGTTGTTGAAGTCATTTAACTGCCAATTTTTACTGTGGTCGTTTCGCCGAATCCACCTATGAAAATCCATGGTTTTCTAACAAGGCTGTCATCAATATAATAGGAAATGGATGTGGCGCACATGTCTGACTGTGAACCTGAATTTCCTACGTCCCTCTTTTCATTTCCATATTTAATGTTCTTCAAAATGTGTGTCTTGTTTTCAGGGTAAATAATTATTCTAAAGTCGTAATCGGGAGAAAAATAAAAAGAAATAAGGCCGGTGTATCCGTTTATGGTATCTCCTCGTTTATATATCGGAACATTGGTAGTATCAAATATTCTGGTAAAATTGCTTCCACTATAATAGCGAATGATTTTTGCCATCGAGTCAGCAGTGCTGTCATAGCTAGTAATTTCCATATCTTCTATTGGAGGAGTGTCGCAAGGAGTTTTATAGTTGCATGAACCCATTAAATTCAAAGACAAAATAAACAGTAATGGATACCAATTTGCTTGTTTCATAAAGGTGTATGTATTAATAAAGCCGCAAAAAATATGCCAAAAACTATAAATTTCGTATTTTCACACTCTGTCCACTGTAAAATAACGCTTGTCTTTCTGAAAAGTACGCTTTTTGCGTACTTTTGATAATGGAAACCTTACTATACAAAGTTATAAAAACGAAAAAGCAATATTATCAATATTGCAAAATGCTGGAAGAATTAGCAGTTATTAAAACAAAGAATAAAGAGCAAAAAGACGCTATCGAATTACTGACCCTGCTTATTGAAAAGTGGGATGAGGATCACAATACCTTTCAGGACGCAGACCCCATAGAGCTCTTGCGATACCTCATGGAAGTAAACATGCTCAAGTCAACAGATATGGCGACATTGCTGGGAATAAGCAAAAGCCTTTTTTCCGACATATTGAATTACCGCCGGGGCTTATCAAAAGATGTGATCCGGAAATTATCAGAAAGGTTTAAGGTTTCCCAGGAATTATTTAACAGGGAGTACAAATTAAAATCGCCGGTAAACGTTCATTTGAAAGATGCAAGCGTTATGAATACACGAAAGAGCCTGCCTGCTGCATAGCTTAACTAATTTAATCTCCAGTGGGTGCAATATCATTTGTCTCCACCATCAGCATTACCGTTTTTTTCGGCGCACGGGGGCGGTGCATTACTCCTTTTGTGATGGTAGTACCCTGCATTGGGTTTAATTCAATGGTATGGTCTTCGAGGTCTATCAGCAGTTGCCCTTCCAGAACAAAAAAGAATTCATCGTCATTATCATGCTTATGCCAATGGAATTCACCCTCTACAATACCAATTCTTACCACGCTGTCATTGACTTCCGTAAGCGTGTAATTCTGCCATTTTTCCTTGCAGGCCGCAACTATGGATGGCACATCTATCAATTCCAGGTGCTTGAATTTTGTGTCTAAGCTGATATTGTATTTTGTGCTGTCTTCCATAAATGCTGTTTGAACATTAAAAGTATCGGAAAACAGGAAGGTATCAAAATTTCAGTTCAGCATGTTTTGGGGACTTCTTTTTGGTATTCATCTTAAAAGGATGATCCTGGCTTTTCCTTTTATTGTTCTTTTATGATTGCCGACACAATAATTTTCTGTAATTTTATATTGAAAATTATCGAACAATAAAATGAAAATTTATGTCAGTAAATTATGTTTCAGATAGTTCTGGTGAAACGATAGCCATACAAATTCCTATTGACGACTGGAAAAAAATCAAAAATAAATATCCTGACGTGGATGATATTGATGGGGATATTCCCCAGTGGCAAAAAGATATGATTGACAAAAGATTAAAAGTCATAGAAGACAATCCGGACTCTGTTCAGGATATTGAAGGATTATTTGAAGAACTCGATAAAGATATGGAGTAATGCCTTATAAATTAGCCTACTTCAAAGCAGCGAAAAACGATATTATTCATGCGAAAAAGTGGTATTATAACATCCGGCATGGGCTTGAGAAGCGATTTGCTAACGATGTCAAAAAGGCTGTAAACCGGTTAAAAGTGAATCCTCACATTCATGCCATACGCTATAAAAAGAATAGAATCACCCATCCTGATGTTTTCCCGTATTCCATACATTTTTATATTGATGAGGTGCTACACCGTATTGTAATCATCGGTATAGTGCATAATAGCCGGGATCCTGGATTTTTGAAACTGCGTGGGGAACACTAATGAGCTGAAAGGCTGTTCTAAAAAGGCTTTTACAATTTATCATAGTCCGTTTGTGGTATATGCTAAATTCCGTTATCAAAATTGTCCCTTAGAATTACTTTGTAAAATCACCTTGAAACAGTTTAATAGCATGTCCCCCTTTAGGGGTCAGGGGTGGTCAGGGGTCAGCATTAATGCTATCATTGAACCAGTTCTCAAACAACAAATTCAGGAAATGATTTTCTTCCTGGGTAATTACATTATCGGCCTTGGTGAGTATGATGGCGAATTGCAGCAGGTTCCTGCGTTCTTCTTCAGTGGCGTCATCATAAAAGTCATCCATTACTTTCAAAAAATGACGTTCCCATTCATCCGGTTTCAGTGAACTGATCACTGCCATTTGATTGTCTAAGTTTACATTAAACGGGAATTCGTTGACTAAATACTGGCGAATTACCATATCCTCCTCACTGCTGATCCTGAAGTCCACAGCGGATAGTATCATCAGTAAGTGGTATCCTGCAATTGTTTTGTTCAACCGGTTATATGGCATAACAGCTATTATGATAAGACCTTAGCCTTGCGAAGCAAGAAGCAGGTCCAGGTCTGTATATTTAAAGTTAAAACGTTTTGCGATAGGGGCATTGGTAACGCATCCTTTATACATATAAACACCTTTTCTGATGCCACTTTTCGCAGATATTAGATCTTCAACGCCACCCAAATCCGCGCATTGCTGCAGTATGGGCATCAAAACATTACTGATAGCGCGGGATGCAGTGCGGGAAACAGCGGAAGCTATATTAGGCACGCAATAGTGGATGACATCGTATTTTTTAAAGACAGGTTGTTCGTGCGATGTAAGTCTTGATGTTTCAAAACAGCCACCCCTGTCTATGCTGACGTCTATGATAACTGAGCCGGATTTCATATTGCTTACCATCTGATCAGTAACAACTACGGGTGTTAATCCGTTTATTGGTTTCAGAGCGCCGATGGCCACGTCTGCGCTCCTGAGCTCTTCAGCCAATGTAATAGGTTCCAGGACTGATGTAAAACAGCGCCTGCCAATATTATTCTGAAGCCGCATCAGGCGGTAAACGGAATTATCGAATATCTTAACTGAAGCTCCGAGGCCAAATGCGGCACGCGCGGCAAATTCACCAACAAGTCCGGCCCCGATAATAAGTACCCGGGCAGGTGGCACTCCTGAAATGCCGCCTAACAACACCCCTTTGCCATGTTCGGTATTGCCAAGGTATTTCGCCGCGATAGTTATGGCATAGCTCCCTGCAATTTCGCTCATAGACCTGACGATGGGGTAGGTGCCTGCGTCATCTTTAATGGATTCAAATGCAATGCCGATTATCTTTTTAGCAATCAGTTGTTCCAGAAGTTCAGACTTGAGCAAGGGCATATGAATAGGCGAAATAACTACCTGGTTGGGTTGCAGCAGGCTGGCTTCCTCATCTGATATCGGGGCTGATTTGATGATTGTTGTCGCTTTGTATAGTTCCGTTTTGTCATAAACTATCCGTGCGCCGGCTTCGCTGTAATCATTATCAAAATAGAAAGAGCCTTCGCCGGCGCAATGTTCCACTGCCACGTCATGTCCTTCATTAACCAACACAGATACGGCTTCGGGAGTAAGCGCGATGCGATTTTCCTGGAAAGAAGTTTCTCTGGGTATTCCAATAAATAATTGCTTCTTCTTAGGCGTAATCTGTAAAGTTTCTTCCAGAGGAACGTAAGAAAAAGATGGTGATATATACGGTTTTTTACTCATTGCCGCCACAGGTTCAATTATCATGGACAATATACACTAAAATTTCGTATTAAAAAAGGATTTTTGGCAAATGAAAAATTTAATTAAAGATTTGAAGGTGAAAGGCTATTTAAATAGTGTTTTGTGGCATTAAATTTTATTTTTGCATCAGGCAAAGGATATTATGCTAAGACAGTCGAACCAGCAAAGGCTTTTACAGAAATTATCTCCTCAGCAGATTCAGTTAATGAAGCTGCTGCAGATACCTACTGCTAATCTTGAAGAACGTATCAAGGAAGAGCTTGAAGAGAATCCCGCACTTGAATTTGAGCTGGAGAATAATAATAACGAACAGGATACTTATGAGCTGGGTGAAAGCTCAGGTGAAGGCGAAGATGGCGATGGCCCTTCTGAAGAAGTGGAGTTAAGCAATGATTCCGCTGAAAAAGTGGACCTTGATGATTTTTTAAGGCGCGAAGATGATGACAGCAGCGGCTATGACTACGGCGATGACTATTATGGCGGTGGTGAAAATGAAAGAATGGTAACTCCGGCAAGGGTGGAGACAAGCTTTCACGATCATGTTCTTGACCAGTTAGGTATGCTGGAACTTGATGAAAGGAGGCATAAGATAGCGGAACAGATTATTGGCAGCATGGATGAAGACGGCTACCTGCGCAGGGAGGTAACTTCGATCGTGGATGATCTCGCATTCGGGCAGAATGTGGATACTAATGCCGAAGAAATTGCTACGCTTGTACAGCAAATACAGCAATTTGATCCGCCGGGTATTTGCGCCTGGACACTGGAGGAATGCCTGATACTTCAGCTGAAAAAGCTGCCGGATGCAAAACCAGTAAGGGATGCGATTAATATTCTTGATAAATATTTTAACGAATTCAGCAAAAAACATTACGATAAGATACAGAAGCACCTGGACCTGGACGATGAAGATTTCAAAAATGTTATCAATATTATCATTAAACTGAACCCTAAACCCGGAGCTGCGTTTACGGTAACGAATAAAGCGGAAAGCTATATAATACCCGATTTTTTTGTTTTCAATAATAATGGAATTCCTGAACTGTCGCTGAATTCAAAGAACGCGCCTGAACTGCGGGTATCGGAAGGATACAAGGACATGATGCGGGCATATGACAGAAGTGAGAAAAAAAATAAAAGGCAAAAAGAAGCCGTTATCTTCATAAAGCAGAAACTGGATTCAGCCAAATGGTTCATTGACGCAATAAAGCAACGGCAGCATACACTTTTACACACCATGCAGGCAATAATGAATTTCCAGAAAGAGTTCTTTATCTCCGGTGATGAAAGTGACCTTAAGCCAATGATACTTAAAGACATCGCGCAGATGACCAACCTTGATGTGTCAACCGTGTCTAGGGTCGCAAACAGTAAATATGTGCAGACCGAATATGGCACGTATAAGCTGAAGTATTTCTTCTCTGAAGCTTTGCAAACCGAAAGCGGGGAAGAAGTATCGACCCGGGAGGTAAAGATGATACTCAATGAATTCATAACCGGTGAAAATAAGCGCAAGCCGCTTTCTGACGAACAGCTTACGGATATGCTGCAGGAGAAAGGCTACAATATCGCCCGTCGCACGGTAGCCAAATACAGGGAGCAGTTAAACATTTCTGTAGCGAGACTCAGGAAAGAATTATAGTTCATATGCCCCGGCCGAAAGCCATTGGGAGAAGATTTATAAACAAAATGGCTTTTTTGCATGAAAATGAAAATTGTATTTTTTCTGGGTCTTGTAATTATATCCGGTTTTACTCATCGGGCTTGCTGCCAGGTAAGCAAAACACAAAGTGCAGATAAACAGAAAAGCCCGAAGAACGAGACTGGTAAGAATAGAACGGTATTGGACAAAAAGCTGGATTTTTTTGTTGAAAAATTACGTAAGGAACAGTTTACAATACTTAAAAGTAAAAAGGATATTCCTGATTTTATCAAAGTTCAGATGCCGGGGTTTAATGATTCATCCCTGGCCGATCCCGGCGAAAAATACCAGGAACCCGGTGTGGAGCCCATAGATTCAACACTGCCGGGACGCAGAATAGTCTTTTTAGCAAAGAGCAAGAACATTTTTGTCATCGCTTATGTAAAAGGAGGTGCTAAAGCCAGCGATCACATTGCATTGATCCAGTATAAAGGAGACGCCGCCGTAGATGTATTGCCAAGGGTTGGTTGCCATAATTGTAAATCAGTGAAAGCAATTATGCGCTTCATTAATGTGGACAGGGAGAAGAAGAAGAAAGAAGAATAATATTCAGAAATTATAGGCAAACCCTACCTGGTTTTTACCCGGCGAAACCATTCCCCATCTGTATTTATTTCGTTGGCGATGGTCGTGAATGGCGCCTCCTATCCACATTCCTATTCCTCCATAACACATTGCCATGCCTAAACCCAATACGGCGCCGCCAAAATTATGAGCAGACTTATTGGTTATATTACCATCCCGGTCTTGTCCGTTATAAAATTCTGCAAACCCTAATAAACCGACAATAGGAGATGCAAATAAGCAATAGTAGCCAATAATTGTTACAGCACATTGTTTAGGCCGGTCACGGTGGCGCATAAAGTTTGTTGCTGAGTATTCCGGGCGTTCATTCTTTACTGAAGGCCCGACTAAAGCAAAGCTTTGCCCATGCGAAATTGGCACAAAAAGCATAGCAAATGCTAAAAGTAAAATTGCAAGTCGCATAATGATTTACAAGAAAATGCGGCAAGAATCATGCCAAAATATTAACTTATAACTGGCTCTTTCATCATCATCCCCTCCAAAAAACCACCCACATCCTTCATCTTTTTTTATTTTATCATCTTCATTTACTTTTGTTTCATGTTGCATTTTGATGAAAGAGGGAATTTAAAACCTTATGATTGTATTCGTTCTTCAATTGATGAAATGAAGGATTATTTTGTAAATGCAATTGAGTCTGAAACAAGAGAGAAGAATTTTGAAAAATACATGCGTTACTCTTCGGATCTGAAAAGACACTCAGGAGGACGTGAATTGAAGCAATGGATTAATGGCTCTTTTGTAACAATGAAAAACAATCCAAACGATATTGACCTCGTTACATTCCTGGACCAGGAACAAATCAGAAATCTGGGCAAATTCATAGAAAATTTTAAAATGCACAATGGATTGCTTTTATATGGCGTAGATGCATATATAGTTGAGGAATATCCTCTGTCAAGTAACCGCTTTAGTTACACTGCCGGTAATAAAGCTTATTGGAACATGCAATTTGTTAATACTAAAATGAACAGGTTGGGCAGAAAATACAGAAAAGGATTTTTGGAGATAATTTATTAAATTTGCTTATGAAAGAGTCTAAAAAAAATAAAATTCAGGACTTGATTTCTCAAATCGAAGAGGTGGACAAGCTGATTTTATTCAATTCAGGCAATTCATCAAAACTTATGTCTGACCAGTATGAATACCGAAAGGAAAGGTTTTTAAGTGAATTGATTGAAGAATTAATGAGCATAAAAAATCTTTCAAAGTATAGTTTTCAATTAATTTATTTAGCCATAAATAAATATTACCCTGAAATAATCCAGAACACCGTTACTAAGGGAAATAGACAAATTAAAATAAGTAAATTGCCGAAAGAATTGAAAGAATTAGAAGCGGTATTAGTAGCTTAGATTTGAGTTATTGAGCGATAGCATCATTCTTAACCACCATCCCCTCCAAAAACCACAGCACATCCTTCATCTTTTTCATCTTGTCAACAACGAGCAGGAAGTTTTTGCCTGACTGTTTCAGACGGGCGTTTTTGGTTTGGGTTTGTATATATTTCAAGATGTGGTTGAAGGTGTCTGATTCAAAGTAAGGCGATTCGGGATTGCTTACGAAGTAGAGACGCATTTGCTCATTCTTAAGTATTAGCTTTTCAAAGCCAAGCTCGCAGGCTATCTGGCGGCAGCGGAGGGTAGTAAACAGGTCCTGCACCTGTTCCGGTATTGGCCCGAAACGATCCTGGAGTTCCAGTGCAAATTTGTTCAATTCTTCCTCTGTTTCTATATCGTCAAGCTGTGTGTATAAGGAGAGGCGCTCGGTGATATTTTCCACATAACTATCCGGTATCAGTATCTCCAGGTCGGTATCTATGGTACAGTCCTGTACATAGTCTTTCTTGCGGTTGAGTTCTTCAGCAAAGACATCTTTAAAGTCAGAGGTCTTTAATTCGCGCATGGCTTCACCGAGTATTTTCTGGTACATTTCAAAGCCGATCTCCGCTATAAATCCACTCTGTTCTCCGCCAAGCAGGTTCCCCGCGCCGCGTATATCCAGATCGCGCATGGCAATCTGGAAACCACTGCCGAGTTCATTGAATTGCTCCAGTGTCTGCAGGCGCTTGCGGCTATCGCTGGGCAGCAGGCTCATGGGTGGTGCTATGAGGTAGCAGAAAGCCTTTGTATTGCTCCTGCCCACACGGCCCCTAAGCTGGTGCAGATCGCTGAGGCCAAACTGGTGCGCGTTATTTATGATGATGGTATTTGCATTGGCAATGTCCACGCCGCTTTCCACGATGTTGGTGCAGCAAAGCACATCATACTCTTTTTCAATGAACTTAAACAGCGCTTCTTCCAGCTTATGCCCTTCCATTTGTCCATGCGCCATGCCAATGCTAAGGTCGGGGCAGAGGTTGCGAAGCAGGGTTACCATTTCCGGCAGGCTTTGCACACGGTTATGTACAAAAAATACCTGCCCGCCTCTTTCCGCTTCGTAGTAGATAGCATCGCGGATGATATATTCATCAAATACCAGCACCTCCGTTTGCACCGGCTGGCGGTTTGGTGGCGGCGTATTGATAATACTAAGGTCGCGGGCATTCATCAGGGAGAACTGCAGCGTACGCGGAATGGGTGTTGCTGTAAGTGTGAGCGTGTCCACGCTGGCTTTTAATTCTCTCAGTTTTTCTTTCGATGAAACGCCGAATTTCTGCTCTTCATCTATAATGAGTATGCCGAGGTCTTTGAACTTCACTTCCTTACCCAGCAATCCATGCGTGCCTATTATTATATCGATTCTGCCTTCTTCAAGCTTCTTAAAAATTTCCTTTTTCTCCTTTGCCGATCTGAAACGGTTTACATAATCCACATTGCAGGGAAAATCTTTCAGCCGGTCCATAAATGTGTTGTAGTGCTGGAACGCCAGAATGGTGGTTGGCACCAGTATGGCTGCCTGCTTGCTGTCGGCAACGGCTTTGAATGCCGCTCTTACTGCTATCTCCGTTTTGCCAAAGCCAACATCGCCGCATATGAGGCGATCCATGGGCGCGGGTGATTCCATGTCGCGTTTTACATCAGCGGTTGCCTTGCCCTGGTCGGGTGTGTCTTCATAGAAGAACGAAGCTTCCAGTTCCGTCTGCATATAGCTGTCGGGGGAAAATGCAAAGCCCTGCGATGCCTTACGTTTTGCATACAGTTTTATCAGGTCGGCGGCAATATCTTTTACCTGTTTCTTGGTCTTGTTCTTTAATTTTTGCCAGGCGTCGCTGCCCAGTTTGTTTACACGCGGCGTAGCGCCTTCTTTGCCGGTGTACCTCGATATTTTATGCAGTGAGTTGATATTCACATACAGCACATCATTGTCTTTATAGAGGATGCGGATGGCTTCCTGCATATTGCCATTCACCTCTATTTTCTGCAGCCCGCTGTATATGCCCACACCATGATCTATATGCGTTACATAGTCTCCCGGTGTCAGCTCCCGCAAGGCGCGGAGCGTTATCGCCTTGCCTTTTGAATATGCCTGCTTTACATTGTATTTGTGATACCGCTGGAATATCTGGTGGTCGGTATAGCAGATCACTTTTTTATCGTGATCTATAAACCCCTTGCTGATGGAGATGGGCACCGGCACGAAATTGATCCCCGCGTTCAGATCATCGAAAATGCTGCGGAGCCGTTCCAGCTGTTTTGGGTTTTCCGCAAAAATATAGGGTACATATTTCTGAGCGATGCGTTTCTGCAGGTCGCTGATGAGCATGGCGAACTGGCGGTTGAATACCGGCTGCTCCTCGGTAGCGAATTTAAAAGTCGCGTCAATGGCATCGCCGGTTATTTTCTCTAATGAATGATTGTACCATTCTACCAGGTGCCTGTTTTTTATTTTATACTGCCAGTCATTTCCGGTCTCAAAATCAGCCTTTGAAAATTCTTTCAGCCATTCTTCCTCATGGTCTATGGCTACCTGGCCTACTTCCATTTTGTCGGGCAGGTCAGCGGCCATCTTTGCGAGGCGGCCAATAACAAATGATAAGTCCTTTGCCCAGATTATTGTGTTTTCAGGCAGGTAGTCGAGCAGGGATATTTTTTCCTGTGTGTCAAATTTCGTCTCTATGTTTGGCAGTATGGATACCAGCATCAGCTTACGCTCGGAAAGTTGTGTTTCCGGGTTGAAGATGCGTATGCTGTCCACCTCGGTATCAAACAATTCTATACGGTAAGGGTGCTCGTTGCCAAACGAATAAATATCGAGTATGCCGCCGCGCATGGCAAACTGCCCCGGCTCATAAACAAAGTCCTCTCTTTTAAACCCCAACGAAATGAATCGCTCCAGCATAGCGTCCACGTTCAGCGTTTCTCCCACCTTTATGCTGATCATATTGTCTGACAAAGACGATGGATTTACCACCCGCTCGAACAATGCTTCGGGATAGGTAACGAGTACTTTTTTATGTATCTCCCGCTCCTTTGGAGAGGGCCGGGGAGAGGTCAGCTTGGTCAGCGCTTCCGTGCGCAGCATTACATGGCTGCTGTTCAGTTCATTAAAAAAACCAGTCCTTTTAAAAGAATCGGGGAAGAAGAAAATATCCAGTCCTTTGGTAAGATGCTCTATGTCGTTGTGAAAGTAGGCCGCCTCATCTTTATCATTTAATATAAAGACGTGGTTTACGTCTGTTATCTGCCACAGGGCGGAAGCGATAAAGTTGATGGAAGAGCCCCGGAGGTTATCAAGATAGACCCTTAGTTTGTGGCCGGGCAAAGAGACTCCCGCCGCTATTTGTTTTAAGCGGATATCATTTTGGTAAAAACCCTGCAGCACTTCCAGATTCATCGGGGCGCAAAGGTACGGAATTCAGGGTTGATAACGTGCATATTATCGTTCCGGTTAATGCTTTTTTTGTACTTAGCCCTTGTCATTCTGAGCCCTGCCGAAGAAACTTCTATCATCTTCCGTTGCGTCGCACCCTTGTACG
This sequence comes from uncultured Bacteroidota bacterium, assembly GCA_903887005.1. GTDB lineage: Bacteria > Bacteroidota > Bacteroidia > Chitinophagales > Chitinophagaceae > Nemorincola. The sequence goes on from CAISOH010000099.1 coordinate 13,922, forward strand.
TTCGGCTCCTTATTGGGCTTTGCCCTAAGGAAAATGAAGGATTAATTTACTCATTACTGAAAGTATATTTATAGCTTTAGTACTTTTAATTAACTTTGGTGTATTGAGATAATAAGGAAGCTCAATTTATAAAGTGTGAAATTTTGATGTCTGATATACAGGAAAAACAAGTCGTATCCCGTGAGCGTGTCGCTAATCATGGAGAAGTTCTTACAGCAAAACGTGAAGTAAATGCCATGCTTGACCTCGTGAAGCAGGAAACAGAAAGAATTGACTCCCGGTTTTTGGAACCTGCTTGTGGAACAGGAAATTTTTTGGTAGAAATACTCAGACGAAAATTAGCAGTTGTTGAAAGCAGATATAAAAGCAGCCAGTTAGAATATGAAAGATATGCAGTAATTGCAGTTTCAAGTATCTATGGGGTTGACATTTTGCAGGATAATCTTGAAGAATGCAGAGAAAGATTATTTCAGATATTTGACGAAAAATACACCCGGTTATATAAGGATAAATGTCAGGAAGATTGCAGAAAAACTGTTCGGTTTATACTTAAAAGGAATATTTTATGGGGGGATGCCTTAACATTAAAAACTCCGGATAAAGAAGCACTGCCAATTATTTTTTCTGAATGGAATGCCGTAAATGGAAGCATGATAAAAAGAAGAGATTACAGTATGGCAAATTTGTTGGAAAGTCAACCCGTTGAAGGTTTAAATTTATTTTCTGATCTGGGAGATCAGGCATTTATACCAACGCCCGTTAAAGATTTTCCGATTACACACTTTTTAGAATTGGCAAATTATGATGATAATAAATTATAATCCGGATGTGCTAAGTTGCCTGGCCAATTTGAGCAATGATGAAGTGTTTACACCACCATCATTGGTGAATCAGATTTTAGATTTGTTGCCCGAGAATATCTGGAATAATAAAAACGCTACTTTTCTTGATCCTGTAAGCAAGTCTGGCGTTTTTCTTAGAGAAATTGCTAAAAGACTTATGGAAGGTCTTGCAAAACAAATTCCAGATAAGCAGGAACGCATCAACCACATTTTTACGAAACAAATATTCGGTATTGCTATCACCGAACTAACATCGTTATTGTCTCGACGTAGTGTATATTGCTCCAAAACAGCCAATGGTAAATACTCTATTTGCGATATTTTCGAAGATGAGCAGGGCAATATTCGTTATGAATTAATGCAGCATACGTGGCAAAATGAGAGATGCACTTATTGCGGTGCGAATCAAGAGGTGTATGGTAAAGATGATTCGTTTGAAAATTACGCTTACAATTTTATTCACACTGACAAACCGGAAAATATATTCAATATGAAATTTGATGTAATCGTTGGCAATCCTCCTTATCAGTTAAGTGAAGGCGGACACGGCAGAAGTGCCAGTCCTATATACCATAAGTTTGTTCAGCAGGCGAAGAAATTGAATCCAAAATATTTAACCATGATTATTCCTGCAAGATGGTTTGCAGGTGGAAAGGGTTTAGATGAATTCAGAGCTGAGATGTTAAATGATAAAAGAATTAGAAAAATTGTCGATTTTGAAAATTCCAATGAAGTTTTCCCCGGAGTTGATGTTGCGGGGGGGATATGCTATTTTCTTTGGGATAGAGATAATGAGGGTTTGTGTGAAGTAACTAATTTTTATAATGGACAAGAAGTCAAATATGAAAGACCGCTTAATGAGTTTCCTATTCTCATAAGACAAAGTAAGGCAATTCCAATTATTCGAAAAGTACTTTCTAAAAATGAAAATGGTGGTAAGCGATTGAACGATTTTGTATCATCAAGAAAACCATTTGGGCTACCGACTAATTACCCTCCTAAAAATAATGGTGTTCCATGTTGGTTTATACAAAAGATTGGACTGAAATTCGCAGATAGAGCAGACATAATTGACGAAAATAGGTTGCTGGATAAATGGAAATTACTAATTCCTCCGGCACCCATAGCAAGTCAAACAGATTTTTCTAAACCTATTGGTTTTTATTATGATGGAAATACGCGAATAGCAAAACCTGGGGAGTGCTGTACTGAATCTTGGATAATAGCCGGAGCTTTCGCTTCGGAGGAAGAAGTTATTTCTTTCAAATCTTACCTCTTTACTAAAATTGTAAGATTTCTTTTATTGCAAACAGTTGTTTCGCAACACGTAACTAAGGAAAAATTCTTTTTTGTTCCTGATTTGGGGAAATATAAAGGAATTTATAATGATGAAATGCTTATAAAACGTTGGGATATTAGTATGAATGAATGGGAATTTATTGATTCTAAAGTCAAGTCTATTGGACTCACCGATAATGACGAAGCAGATGAGTAATGAAATTCAACGAAATTTTATTGCCGAGATCAAACAAAAAGTCCGGCAGGCACAATACGAAGCCCTAAAGGTGGTAAATATTCACCTGATTGATCTGTATTGGGAAATAGGCCGGTCTATCTCTGAAAAGCAAATCTTAGGTTGGGGCAAAGCGATTGTACCCACACTTTCCAAAGAGCTGCAAATGGAATTTCAAGGCATAGGCGGGTTTTCCGTTGGAAATCTCTGGCTTATGGCGCAATTTTATTCTGAATATCACCTTGTTGAAAATCTCGTACCACTGGTACGAGAAATTAGCTGGAGCAAGCATATCGCCATTTTAAAAAAATGTAAATCTGATTTAGAACGCCAATTTTATATTCTGGCTACCAAAAAATTTGGCTGGACAAAAAATGTACTCATCACACAAATAGAAAATAAAACTTACGAAAAATATTTGCTTAACCAGACAAACTTTGACCAGACACTGCCGGATAGTATTAAAAACCAGGCGCATCTGGCCGTCAAAGATGAATATACCTTTGCTTTTCTGAATCTTTCGGACAATCATAGCGAAAGCCAGTTAGAAAATGCGTTAGTTCAGAATATACGGAGTTTTTTACTCGAAATGGGGCATCAGTTCACATTTGTGGGCAACCAGTTCAGGCTGCAGGTAAATGATAAAGAGTATTTCATAGACCTGTTGCTCTATCATCGCCAGTTACAATGCCTCATCGCGGTTGAATTAAAAATCGGGGAATTTCTGCCGGAATACAAGGGCAAAATGGAGTTTTATTTAAGTGTGCTGAATGACAAGATAAAATTGCCCAACGAAAAAGACGCCATTGGAATTATTATTTGTAAAGAAAAAGACAGAACAATTGTAGAGTATTCTTTGAAAACAAGCCAGATGCCTATCGGTGTAGCAACTTATTCTACTGCTCCCATGCTGCCAAAAGAATACAAAAACCTTTTACCCGATGAAAAGGAAATAATTAAACGCATAAACCAAAACTTTATGACTAACGATGAACAATAATTTTTTCCCGCCACGCCCCCAGGCCAATCCAACGATATATGCATATGAAGATACCAACCCGCAATATATGGGATTGCTGAAGGTGGGTTTTACAAACATAAATGCTAAAACACGTGTTGCCCGGCAATATCCAATCATTAAGCCCGGCGCTTTGCCCTATAAGATTGTATTGGAAGAATCGGCAATGCGCAAAGATGGAAGTGCTTTTACGGATCATGAGGTGCATCGTTACCTTAAAAAGGTTGGGATAAAACATAAAGCCGGTGAATGGTTTGAATGTACCATCAAAGACGTAAAGGCAGCTATTCTTGCAGTAAAAGAAAGTGAGCTAAACGAGGATAACCGCACCCTTGATTTTGAAATGCGCCCGGAGCAGGCAGAGGCGGTAAACAAAACCATAACCTATTTTCAAAGCTACAAGAAAGAAAACCCCAATCAGACGCCACATTTTCTTTGGAATGCAAAAATGCGTTTCGGTAAAACTTTTGCCACCTATCAGTTGGCTAAAAAATTGAAGTGGAAAAAACTATTGGTACTCACTTTCAAACCTGCTGTGCAAAGTGCCTGGGAGGAAGATTTAATGTCACATATTGATTTTAAAGGCTGGCAGTTTATTGCAAGAAACGGATTAACCTTTGAGCAGGTTGATAAAAGTAAACCCTTTGTTTGCTTCGCATCGTTTCAGGATTACCTTGGTAAAAATGCCGCTGGCGGTATCAAATTAAAAAATGAGTGGGTTCATGCAATTAACTGGGACTGTGTTGTTTTAGATGAATACCACTACGGCGCGTGGCGCGATAGCGCTAAAGAGCTTTTTGAAGCGGAAGGCGAAAAAGAAATAAAATTTGGAGAAGGCGAAGGGGTTGATTTTTTTGATGAAAGTATAATGCCGATTACTACGGGTGCTTATCTCTATTTATCAGGCACACCGTTCAGGGCCATTGCATCAGGAGAATTTATTGAAGAGCAAATTTTCAACTGGACATATTCCGATGAACAACGTGCCAAAGAACAATGGCAGGGAGATAATAATCCTTACGCTTCATTGCCAAGAATGGTAATGCTTACCTATCAATTGCCGGATGCAATACGCGAAATTGCGATGCAGGGTGAGTTTGACCAGTTCGATTTAAATGTTTTCTTTTCAGCAGATGGCAAAGGAGCAAATGCAAAATTCGACTACGAAAATGAAGTTCAGAAATGGCTTGATTTGATCCGGGGCTCTTTCATGGAAACTACGGTTGATAATTTAAAATTAGGCGCACAAAAACCACCAATGCCTTTTTCTGATGTTCGCTTGTTAAATATTTTGTCGCACACCTTTTGGTTCTTACCAAATGTTGCGTCGTGCTTTGCTATGAAAAATTTGCTGTCGAAAAAACAAAATAAATTCTATCATGATTATAAAATTATTGTTGCGGCAGGTCCCAGTGCGGGTATTGGTGTAGATGCATTACCTCCGGTATTAGACGCCCTTGATAATCCATTAAAAACCAAAACCATCACCCTGTCATGCGGCAAACTGACAACCCGTGTTTCTGTAAAACCCTGGACAGGAATTTTTATGCTGCGTAATTCATCAAGTCCGGAAACATATTTTCAGGCAGCCTTTAGAGTTCAGACACCATGGACAATTAAAAACCCGGAAAGCACTGCTCCTAACAAAGAAGAAATAATAAAAGAGGAATGTTACGTTTTTGATTTTGCACCAGATAGGGCATTAAGGCAAATTGCAGATTATAGTTGCAGATTAAATGTTGATGAAACGAATCCTGAAAAAAAGGTTGCAGAATTTATTCACTTCCTTCCTGTTCTGGCATATGATGGCAGTTCAATGAAACAAGTTGATGCAGCAGGGATTCTGGATATGGCCATGAGCGGCACAACGGCTACATTATTGGCAAGGCGTTGGGAAAGTGCATTATTAGTGAATGTAGATAACAATACGTTGCGGCGTTTGATGAATAACGAGGATGCAATGAAGGCGTTAGAGGGTATTGAAGGCTTCCGTAATTTAAACCAGGAGATCGAAACGATTATAAATAAATCGGATTCGGTAAAAAAAATGAAGAAAGAAGCCAATGACAGAGAATTAAGTAAAAAAGAAAAACAGCAACTTTCGGAGGAAGAAAAAGAATACAAGAATAAAAGAAAACAAATACAGGAAAAGCTGATCAAATTTGCCACTCGTATCCCTGTTTTTATGTACCTGACAGATTACAGGGAACGGAGTTTGAAAGATATTATTACACAATTAGAACCTGGCCTTTTTAAAAAGGTATCCGGATTGGTAGTAAATGATTTTGGTTTACTGGTTAGTCTTGGTGTATTTAATAGCGGATTGATGAATGATGCAGTATATAAATTCAAACGCTACGAGGATGCGAGCCTTGAGTATATTGGTATTAATAAACATGCAGACGACGATGTTGGGCTATATGATACCGTCATCAGCGCAGATGAATTTAAACAGGATTTTATTAATATAGGCTCTTTTGGTAAAACTGTAAGTATAAAAGAACATGAAATAGTAAAGGCAACAACCAACATAGCAAATGTTCCCAAGGGCACAACTGGAACAGTTATTCACGTATATGCAAACGGTGGCGCTTACGAAGTTGAATTTATCTTAAACGGTACAAGTTTTGTTGAAACAGCATTGAAAAACCAGGTAGAAAAGAAGTAACCCATGAAAATACCGAACTGCGATCAGTCTTTTGTGCCGGATCAAAAAATTACCGATTACCTGCTTAGCGACACTCATGAGATCGGCAAGGGTAAAGCGAAATTTTTTAAAAAGTTTGGGTTTGATGTCGCTGATGTTGGCACGTTCAAAGATGCGCTCATTCGGCATTCGGTTGACCGGGACATTGAGAGTGAACAAGCGACTGGCTATGGGGCAAAATATATACTTACCTGTGAGATTCAGACGCCGGATGAAAGAAATCCGTGTATAGTTACGGTTTGGATCATTGAGACAGGAACCGAAACGCCTAAATTAATAACCGCATATCCAAATTAACGAACAATTAGAATCATCCTGTATGTAATGGTCTAATAAAATTTATTTTGATGGAATTAAGCGAATTAAATGAATTGCTTTTATGGGCTCGGACCTTGGAATTTAGAGCAAATAATATGAGTTATTCGACTGATCCGGATTTTACCGATCTTAACGTATTTGTGAATCGAATTATTGAGAAATTAGATTGGTCAGTTTCACATTCTGAGCTGAATTTTACAAGTGTATGGTTTGATGATGTTGTTGCAAAAATTAAAAAGACTAATTCTGTAGAAAAAAAGAAGGACAAAAAAGATCTTTATAAAGAAATACTGATAAGTTCTAATAAAGCATTATCAAGTTATATGGAAATGCTTAAAGCTAAAATTGAATTTACAAAATATGGTGGGAAATAGATAGTCATATATTTTGTATATGCATCGTAATATCCATCTGGTCTGAGGTTGGCTAAAAATAAAAAAGTAAACACTGGTCGCCAGCATCCGCTACGTCCAATCATGCAGAAGCGTCCGCTTCCGGGCTTTACAAAATTTCCATCCGAGTATTGTTGCACCACCATACGGGGTGCGTGTGTTGAGATATTCATAATTACTATAAACATGGCACCGCTGCGGGGTTCTACCAACAATTCCTCCCTCTGGCTCGAGTTTGAAGCATAGCAATGTGTGTGAGCCAACTCGTGTAATGGCAATTTAGCCAGTTTGCAACTGGCGTCCATAATCCCCAAAACCCTTCCCGAATTGTTGCGGCCCTAACGGGGCGCATATGACATATGTATTTATTTACTACAAAGCTTTAGCTCCTAACGGAGCATTCCAACATATCCAATAATCAAATAACACTAAGGGTGAAGCCACGAAATATGCAAGCACTGGACAACGCCCTGTGTCTCGCATCAGACAGATACCATTCAATTATAAAAATTCTTTAATTCCAAAAATTCCGGTTCCGACAACCTTTGAGGTCATCAATCATATAAAAATTCTTTAATTCAAAAAATTCTAACCCCAAAAACACCCCATTTTCGGACTTGCACCCACGCGGAGCACTTTCTAACATATACCATATTATCCATCAAACAATTATCGCCAAAAAAAGATCTATGATATACGCATAGGTGTATATGATAGAGCGAAAAGTGTACTGTCATTAAACTTCAATTTGCCAAATCCAAAATCTTATCTGAACTTTGTTCCCAAAGGCAAAAAATACCCACAAAAGCTGGAAAACTCCCCGCTTTTTTTCAAAGAGGGGTGCCGAAGGCGGGGTGATTTGGTTTAATTTGGCTGGGGTGATAGGACGGGTGAAGCTGCAAAAAAGCAAGTGTAGCGAAAACGTCCAGATAATGTCCAGTTTATTTCGGTCAGAATTTAAACAACTAATTGAAAATCAATAGAATAGTACTCAAAAAAAGAAAATAAGAAAATTGTTTTAAAAAGTGTACAATTATAAATTTATGACTATATCAGAACCCATTCTTATAATCCTTAAATTCTAAAAATCATAGTTCGGACAATTGCAATATGAGAGCAAAGAATGCGCAACGGAGCGCAAAGAATGCGCAAGGAATTTAACACTTAATTTCATTAACTAATTGACTTTCAATATAAGATTGCGCAATAATCACAAAATAAAAAAAATCAAACTAGAATTGCGCAAGGAATTTTTAGAGATGCCCTTTAACTAATTCGCAATTCTGTAACACTTATTGTTTCCGGTGGCTCAATCTTTGTTGTGTAATAAGTTTGTAACAAATAAATTCAAATCATATGTCAAGTACAACGGAAATACGCAAAAAAACGACAACGGAGGTGAAGGAAGAGCCAGGGCAGACAAAAACGAAAACCGAAACAATTAAAACAGAGGAAGAACCAAAAGAAACAAAGGTGAAAGAAAAAACCACCACCACTGTTGAAAAAGACTAGATTCTTTATCTGAAAAAACTGATGTTTCGGCGTTTGCATCCGCGTGATGCTTATCCCGGCACCGGCATGGAGCTTGCTATCTGTAAAAAAATAGTAGAGCTGAATGGCGCAAAATATGGCTGGAATCAAAATTGGGAGCCGGAAGCACTTTCATTTTTATGCTGCCTGTAACATGATTTTTTTAAGCTCATTCACGTCGTAGCCGAGTCCGTTTTTTCGCGGGACTCGGCATCAACTTGAAAAGGTCAACAGCAGTCGTGTTGATGCCATTCGGTTGCCGCTGCCAGTGATATGTATTGTAAATGATTGATTATAATCATATTGAAAATATCAAAAACTACAAAATATCTATCCTACGCGAATTGTGGCACCCGCTTCGGGGGTGCGTCCGTTGGTGGTTTACGATTGCTATAAACATATAACCCCCTCGGGGTTATAACATGAAATCTGCTTACATTCGAGTTTGTAACGTCATTCACATTTTATTCCCGATGAGTCGGGATGGGTACTCAAGGTGACAATAGAACTGAAAGTACAAGTACCTAACGCCACTGGTGTGTAATAGCATTAAGCAAGCCCGGACAACAGTGTTTTAAATCACAAAAAGTTAATTTGTTACTTTAAAAAGGCAATATGCAGTGGTATGATGCTCTTTTTGTTATTTTTGCAAACATTTGAACAAAATATGCACTTATCAAAAGAAATAAAGATTGGGTTATTGGTCGCAGCAACCCTTGTCATTTTCTTCCCTGGTTTTTATTTCTTAAAAGGAGCTAACGTTTTTTCAAATGACAGGGAATACTATTGTTACTATCCGAATGTAGAAGGGCTCCAGAATTCGGCAAATGTGCAGATTGACGGACTGAATGTGGGACATGTGGCACGTATCTCACTGGCGGGCAGCCATGGGGTAAAAGTGATCATTGCGATAGATAAGACTATCCCGATACCTGTCGGCTCAGTTGCTAACCTTGCATCCTTTGACCTGCTGGGCACAAAACTGATAAAGCTGGAACTTGGTAAAGGCCCGGGGATACTGAAAAAAGGCGAACAACTGCAAACAGCTGTGGAAGGCGGGGTGATGGATAATGTATCGGCAGAGCTGACGCCGCGGCTAAGAGAGCTAAAGTCAACCATTATAGCACTGGATACCGCACTGGCTGGTATTAACGATGTGGTAGGCGATGAAAACCAAAAAGAATTATCCGCCGCTATAAGAAATATCAATGCGACTTCTCAAAACTTAGTTACACTTACATCGGCAATAAGCAAGGAAAGCGGTACAATTACCAGCATCATACATAATGCGAACAGCGTAACCGGCAATCTTGCCAAAGAGAATGATACGGTGAAACAAATACTTTCTAATGTAAATAGTGCAACGCGGCAACTGGCTAATGCGCCGATACAAAAAACGCTGGCTGACCTTCAAAAGACCTCGTCTGAGTTACAGGCAATTATAAATAAGATAAATACAAACCAGGGTTCGCTGGGGATGCTCATAAACGATAAAGATGTGTATAATAATCTGAATAATTCTCTTCATTCTATGAGTAGCCTGATGGAAGATATACAAGCGCATCCGAAGAAATATATTAACGTTACCGTCTTTGGGAAGAAGGGCAATTAAATGAAGTCAAAAGTAAAAAGTCAAAACCCAAAAGTGTCACCGTTCTTCAGGCAAAAATTCGCAAAGACGCAAAGATCGCAAAGAATATTCAGTTGAAAAAAAAGCACATAATAAAAAGAAAGGCGCAAGACAGATGCCGGCATACGGTATGCCCGGTGTTTATGCACTTATTGTTCCTCTGCTTCCTATTAACTGGTTTTCATGCAACGGGACAAAAGGCGGATACATCGGAGAAGATTAAGATACATATACTGAATAATAAATTTGTAACATTTACCCATACTGATACCGGAGATTTCTACAGGTTTGTAGGTGATGTGATTATGCAGCAGGGTACTGATACACTGTATTGCGACACCCTGCTGGAGAATAAATCGAATAATATAATAGAGGCTTTCGGTAATGTAAGGATTGCCCAGCAGGATGGCACCCAGGGCGCCAGCGATTACTTAAAATACACTTCGGATAAGAAACTAGCTTATATGCATGGCAATGTAAGCCTCACTGATGGCAAGAACAATCTGAAAAGCGAAGACCTTACTTATGACCTCGCCGCTAAAGTAGGGAACTACTACAATGGCGGGACATTGCATAATGACAGTACAACCGTAACCAGCAATGAGGGCGTTTATAACGGCCGTACAAAGGATACGCGGTTTAAAGGGCACGCCATTATTATTGACCCGCAATACAAGATACATTCAGAGGACCTTGAATACAATACAGAAACAAAGCTGACCCGCTTTTATGCGAAGTCAACCGTGACAAGCGACAGCGGTAAATCAATTTTACAAACCAAAAACGGGACTTACGATGGTAAGAAAGGCATAGCGCATTTTTTAGGGCACTCGACCATATGGAATGACGGGGAATATATAGAGGGGGATTCGCTTGATTACAACAAGCTTACCGGCTATGGCCTCGGTAACGGGAATGTAATCTGTATAGATACAGCACACCATTCCACGCTCTATTGCGGGCATACGGAATATTTTCATAAAAACAGGGTGCTGTGGGCAACCATAAAACCGGTAATGGAACAGGTAAATGGAAAAGACACCTTCTATTTGCGTGGAGATACCATGTATTCGGCGCCAATGGTGAAAGTGAAAATTGCAAAACCAAAGAAACCAGCTAATATAACTGACAGTACAAGCTTATTAATTAGTGATTCGAAAAATGATTCCACAGCGAAATGGGTGGATGCAAAGACCAGCGTAATTAACCGGCAAAAGGATTTGAAAGAGGATACTGGGAAATCGGGAATTGCTAAAATGAAAATTTTAGCGGATACCCCAACTATAACCAAACAAAGGCTTGGCCCTGAGCCTGATTTAAATGATACTGTAAAGGTAAAGGATAGCCCGAAGGGTAAAGGCGTTTCAGCCGGTAAAGATATTGTGGGTAAGCCCACCATGGGAGAAGCTTTTGCAGGTAAGACAAAATACCCGGGCGATACTTCTAAGCCTGGTGGTAATTCAAAAATAAAGGGTTCTTATGCAGGTAAAGATTCGACAAATAAAATCAGGATGAAACCCCATCCGGATTTTACGTGGGAGGTTCCAACGGGGCCAAAGTTCAGAAAGCTGGATACCATGCATGGTAAGGCTGTATCAACGGTTCCTAAACCCGTGACTAAGAAAAAGAATAAAATGGGCGCAGGCATAGAAGGAACTACTATAACTATGACCGACACAACATCTGCAGATACTACGGCGCCCATGTATTTTATTGCCTGGAACCATGTGCTGCTGTTCTCAGATTCTATGCAGGGGAAATGTGATAGCATCTGCTATACCCGTTCTGATTCCACCATACGTATGATAACCGCGCCTATAGCCTGGGCGCACAACAGCCAGATAACAGGAGATACCATATTGCTGCATTTAGACAGCAGTGAACTGAAAAGTATGTATGTGCCTAATAACGCACTGATTGTTTCCCAGTCGGGGCCGGCAAAGGCGCAGTTATATGACCAGGTGCAGGGAAGAACGCTGACAGCTTTTTTTAAGAACAATGCAATAACCCAAATGCTTGTTTTCCCTGAAGCGGAATGTATCTATTATTCCAAAGACGAGCTGGATGCCTATTTGGGTGTTGACGAGGGTAAAAGTGAGAAGATGCTTATCTTTTTCGAAGATCAGAAAATAATCAATATCAAGTTTCTGAAGGACGTACACCAGACAGTGACGCCAATGGAGAAGGCGGATATCCCAAATACAAAACTGAGCAGGTTTAAGTGGCTGATAGATCAGCGGCCAAAGAGTAAGGAAGAGTTGTTCAGATAGCAGTTGGCGGTTTGCAGTTTACAGTTTGCAGTTTACAGTTTACAGTTTACAGTTGGCAGTTAGCAATTTACTGTTTACAGTTTACAGTTGGCAGTTAGCAATTTACTGTTTGCGGTTTACAGTCGGCAGTTGGCGGTTTACAGTTTACGGTTTACAGTATAGGGACAACTGCCAACTGTAAACTGTCAACTTAGTTAACTTCGTTAACTGCCAACTGTAAAAATAAAAATAACATTTTCAGGCGCAGCGGTTGCTACCTGTCAGATAAAGGAAAATGTAAACAAAGCCGTCATTTCTAATTTCAAGTATATATCCGTCCTGGTTTTAAAGCGATATTTTTTTAGCGCCTATATTAAATTTCGATGAGAAATACCCTACCAGCAAGGCGCTGATAAACAGAGCAAAAACTAAATTTGATTTAATACCTACAATACACATAATTATGAAAAATAAAAATAACATAATGTACTTTTTCATGGAAATTTGATTTAATGATGTGTAATAGTCATAATGTTTGTCTATTTAGTAATTACCAATTTTATGCCAATGTTTCAAATAATTGATTTTCAATTACTTGGAATCTTGACTCCATTTCATTTTTCCACATCAAAGAATATTTTTCCGCAATAGAGAGCCCATCCCGGCCTCCCCGTGGGGAGGAGATGTTGTGTACTTAGGGTATGCAAAGAATAATGCGAATCCTAATCCAGGCTTATCTCCAGCGTATTTTGTTCTATTAAGTGCAAGAGTTCTACAATATAGACCTTAAAATCCTTGCATTCACTGATAGCCTTTCGGTCAAACTGCGCTGTCCCTCGTCTCGTACTTTTCTTTTTGCTTCGCCAAAAAGAAAGTACCAAAAGAAAAAGGCGATTTTTGGCAAAATGCTCCGCACGCCAAAAAATATACTTCACACCGGATAAAAATGTGCAAAGAGGTTTCTCGCAAAGGCGCAAAGCCGCCAAGGATAATGAATTGATAATAAGTAAATTATAAAATCAAGGCCGCAAAGTCCTGCATATT
>CAISOH010000100.1 GCA_903887005.1 uncultured Bacteroidota bacterium
CTGAACTATAGTTCCAAGGCATTAAGCCCAGGTAACTACAGTAATTATCAGGGTCGTCAAAACGGGAAAAATCAGCAATTTCCGCAAGAAAGCCCATTGCAACTACGCCACCAATGCCCGGAACAGTGAGTAAACGCAGGTCGGCCTGATCCTGAATAGTTTGTATCTGATTACGGAATAGTTTTGTGATCTGGTATAATTTTGTGCGTTGATACCTCAATGTTTCTAAGTGTTGCTTTAGGCTGATAGCGCCTGCCCACCCTGGCTTAAGTCTTAGCACAGCGGGACTTAAACCAGGATGGCAATGAAAATTCTTTTTTTCATTAGTGTGTGTTTATTGTGACGGAAAATTCATATTTATTGAATAATGAGTTTTTGATTAAAATGGAATTGTTCAGAGGTGGCATTGATAAAATAAACTCCCGGTGCCAAATCAGGCTGGAAATTAAAAGGTTGATTAGTATGGGCGTTGAATTTATACAGCAGTATCCCTGTAATATTTGTAATGACAACATCAGAAAGTTCGTTGGTTGCCGAAATAATATAGATGGTACAAGTATTGTGGCATGGGTTTGGAAACACACTAATGCCCTGTGCTATTTCTTGAAGGTTATTAATTCCTGATGGATGCATGGTGACAACACGGATCCGCTCATTGCATGCGTCGCTAATAAAAATATCGCCGGAATTACTAACGGCAACACCCTGTGGATGACACAATTTGGCTAAGAGCGGATCACCCCCGTCGCCACTAAAGCCTTCTAATCCGTTTCCGGCGATAGTATTGATGATTCCGGTAGTATTTACTTTACGTATCCTTTCATTGTTCTCATCTGCGATAAACAAGTTTCCTGCCGTATCTAAAGCAATTGCAGCAGGGGTTATAGTTGCTAAGGTTGCAGGCCCCCCATCGCCCCCGAATCCGCCACTACCTGTACCAGCGAAGGTGGAAATAATACCGGCAGTATCTATTTTGCGAATTCGAGCGCTGTCGCAAAAATAAAGATTTCCTGTTCTATCCATTTTTACAGATAGCATATGATGAAGTTGTGCAGCAGTAGCCATGCCGCCGTCTCCGCTAAATCCAGGCGTGCCATTACCTGCTATCGTCGTTATAATGCCCGCAGTATCCACTTTCCGTATGCGATAATTGTCTCCATCAGCAATGTAAATATTGCCAAGGCTATCTACTCCGACACCAAACGGATTGTTTAACTGCGCCGCAGTAGCGGGGATACCGTCGCCGTTATAACCGGCAATGCCGGTACCAGCTATGGTAGTAATAGTGTCCGAATTGCTTATTTTCCTGATCCTGTCTGCATCCGTAATATATACGTTCCCTTTATGGTCAACTGCTACATCAAGGATTCCATATAACTGTGCATATTTACCAGGCCCCCCATCGCCGCTATACCCTTGTGTACCATTTCCGGCAATAGTTGTGATAATTCCACCCCTGGCGGGACTAACCTTACGAATACGTATGCTGGAACCTGCATCGCAAATATATAGGTTATTACTATCATCAAGGGTTACACCATAAGGGGCATATAAATTTGCTAAGTTTGCAGGCCCGCCTTCGCCTAAACCTGCTGTGCCACCACCCACTACCGATTGAATAACCTGGGCTTGGGACAAATTAGAAAGTGTGAATAAAAGCACTGTAAAAACGCCAATAAAGAATGATGTCTTTTGAATTATCAACGGCTTAAGAGATAAATATTTTGTCATAATATTTTATTTAACAATGTTCAGTATAAAGTTAGGCTCATATTTTCAAATAAACTTCGCCATAACAAACAAGAGAGCGTAGAAAACCAACTTTGAACATACTTTCCCGTCATAGCCAAGTCCTTTTCAGGGACTTGGCGTCAACCCGCCCTGGTTTAAGTCTAAGCAAAGCGGGACTTAAATCCAGCAATAAAGAAGGACTCCGTCCGGCAAAATAAGCACTAAGCACAATGAAAGATCCCATTGCTAAAACAAATGTATAACAGGCAGCAAACCTTTATGGTTTGAATAATAATCATTAGCGCTGCTATATACATAATGCTGCGGTTCAAATACCAGTCCAGCCTTGACAGGATTTTGATGAAGGTAATTCAGTTTTTGCATAGCCATGTCTGGTGTTGTTAACTCGATTGGGTGATTATCCTGCTGCCAGAACTGGTAATGCTCATTGTTAGGATTAGCTTGCCCGGCAGCCCTGAACAGCCATAGCATCCAGTCTTTTCGGCTCTCCTGGTTATTATTTTTTATTGTCTTTAAAAGTTGCAGGGCGGTAAATTTTTTATGGTCGCGCATGATATGCTCCATTTTATGCCTACCATCTGAACTGGCTATCAGGTGCACATGATTATTCATAATCAACCATGCATGTAGCCTTAAACCCTTTTCAGAAATACAAAAGCTGAGGCTTTGTACCACGATGTCCTTATACAACGGGCGGCTTAAAGCATCTATCCAGTTTACCACTGAATAAGTGACGAAATGAGGAAAATCGCCATCTCCGAAACGATATCTTGTAGCCATACAAAGATAAATTTATGAAATTGCTGCAATTATTCTATGTGGCTTCAGAATAAATCCTGCCGGACGGAGTCCTTCGTTTTATTGCTGGATTTAAGTCCCACTATCGCTTAGACTTAAACCAGGGCGAATTGGTGCAATTATTCTATGTGGCTTCAGAATAAATCCTGCCGGACGGAGTCCTTCATTTTATTGCTGGATTTAAGTCCCGCTATCGCTTAGACTTAAACCAGGGCGGGGCTTTATTACATGCGATACCTTCGGCATCGAACACAATTTTAATTCATTTTTACTATAAACATTTCACCCTTTCGGGCTCATTTATCCTTATTTGGGGCGCAAAGTGTTCAATTTAGAATGCACTACTTTAACCCGTTTAAGTACTATGGCGCTTCTCACAGATTGCTTTTGCCGATATTGCAGACGGAGCAGAGGGTCTGGAGGTTTTTTGGTATGGTCTGGCCGCCCTTGCTTATGGGTTTTATGTGATCCACATGCAGGATGACGGAAAGATCATTTGCAGGTGATGCGCCACAGGCTTTACAACGGTAGTGGTCGCGTTTCATGATGATGTGACGCATCCGCCATGAAATGTGCCTGGTGCGTGGGTTGGTATGTTGTATTATGGTTGCGACGGCGCATATGCCCTTTTTGTTCCGGTTACTTTTAATCAATTTTACAAATTCTTTCAGGGCGTTGCTCCATTTACCAAATACCCGGATATAGGCAGCCTCTCCAAAAAGGGAATTGGGCGGGTGGAGGTCACTCAGGTGAGGTTGCCTGCCAAGTGTATCCCAGAGCCTTTGCAGGTTATCTATCAGATCCAGTGTGGATACTTTGGCATTCTTATGTGGTTTCAGCCCGGCTTTTTTCTGTGCATTGCTCCAAGTGCCGAAGCGCTTTATAATGACCCAGCTATGATATCTTGATCTTCGCTGATATTGTTCGATGGTTACCGTGTTTTTTCTAAGTCTTTTAGCTGCTTTTCTCATATCGTTGAGCAGTTGCTCATCAGCAGGCGGGTCAATGCAGTTGCTTAATGCGTATTTCATAAAGGGTTAAAAGGTTAAAGGGTTAAAGGGTTAATTGGTTAATTGGTTTTATCACCCCAGCCAAATCAAACCGACGTTTGATTTGGCATCCCCTCTTTTAAAAAAAAGAGGGGAGTTTTCCAGCATTTTGCAGGTGTTTGGTTTTTTGGAGCACAAAGGTGAAATGGATTTTTGAGTTTTGCAAATTGACTTTTTATGATAATACGCTTTTCGCACTATGATATACAGCTATGTGTATATCATAGATCTTTTTTTCGCGGTAAGTAATTGATATGTAGTTTGGTATATGTTATAAACTACCTCTGGCGAGGCCAAGTGCTAAAATGGGCCGATTTTTGGGCTGAGATTAATCGAATTAAAGAATTATTGCGATTGTTGGTTAGGTTTCATGTTGCTGAAAGATGTCTGAACCACGTTTTGACTGAGGTTATGTTATACTGTTTATTTTTCCATCCTGTAATTGTATCTGAATTGTGCCATACCGGGCAGCCATTGGGCTATGCGTCACCATCAGAACAGTAATGCCTTGTTTCTTATTAATATCACTTAACAGATCAAGTATTTCTTTAGATAAAACCGGATCAAGATTGCCTGTAGGCTCATCTGCTAAGATCAATGATGGTTTATTGATCAATGCTCTTGCAATAGCAACCCGTTGCTGCTGGCCTGCCGAAAGTTCTTTTGGTAAATGATTTTTCCGGTTTTCAAGGCCCACAAGTTTAAGTAAATCCATTGCGGCCTCGTATTTTTGTGAATCCGGCAGTCTGGAAACAGCAAGGGGGAGCATTACATTCTCTATAGCGGTAAGATAAGGAATGAGCGCAAAAGTCTGCATTACAAAGCCAACGTGGTTTTTTCTGAAATCAGAGAGTTCTTTATCATTCGCCTTATCAATCCGGAAATCCCTGAAGTAAATTTCACCGGAGGTCGCTTTTATTAATCCTGCCAGTGACAATAAAAGTGTTGTTTTACCAGAGCCGGATGAACCTGTAATAGTAACAAAAGCACCTTCTTTGACTTCAAAGTTAATTTGATCCAATGCATTAATAACGCCATCTGCATGTTGATATTTTTTATGGAGATTATTTACTTTTAAGATCATATTTATCCCTCCTGCATGTTTGAAAAAGGCTCAATTCTTCCGGCAAGATATGCGGGAATCAACGCACCGATTAATGAAACGCCAATTGAAATTAATAATGAAATGCCAATAAGGCCAGGTACAGGGGCCACTGAAAGCCCTGCAATTTCAGGGCCCAGCCACATACCTGCAGCCGTACCAATAATGTATCCGACAATACCTCCCAAGACCCCTAAAATAAACGCTTTTGCAAGAAGCATCTTATAAATAACTGCCCTGGAAAACCCAATCATTCTTAACATTCCTATCTCTTTGCGCCGTTCATTAACATTGGCCCACATAAAATTGCCGATGGAAATGCCTCCCACAAAAATGATGATGATCAGGAAGATAAGAGAAACCTTATTCATCATTTTATTGGTTTGTATTTGTGTGGCAACAATTTGCCCTATTGTGGTGATTTTTGTATTGGGGAGAATGTTCCTGAGTTTTCCTAAAAGGCCATCGCTTATAGCATTACAACAACCCATTATTTCGATTGCGCTGATTTGTTCTTTGATCCCAAGCAAATGCTGAACCGTATGCAAATGAGCAAAAATGCGGTCATCGTCAATAGTGCCGGTCTCAGAAATTACTTTGGCTACCTTGAAAGTTTTACCTTCAATAACAATAGTGCCATTTTCTTTTACATTTAACCGCTTAGCGACAGAATATCCCATCATGCAATCATCTGCAGCAAGGCTATCAATAGATTTACGCTGAAGTTTTTCGTCCTTATAGCCTAACGATTCGTTTACAGGGCTAGGTCCGCAGGATGCTTTTAATGAACTGCCGAATAAGCCGGAATTTTGCCAGATAGGTTTAGAAGCAAGTTCACTTTTGGGAAGAATCCCGGTAAGTACTGTTTTTTGCCCACTAATAATTATTCTCCTGGTAAGTTTTGGTGACATATTATCCACACCGGCAAGTGATGAAGTCGCTACCCTTTCTACATACTCTTCCGGGAAAGTGGGCGCATCAATATCTGCTGAGTAATAGTTGTCAACGTTCGAGCCCTGGGGTAATACCAGTATATTTGCTCCAAGATTATCAAGATTTATAGCTACGGCCTTTTCAGAGACTACAGATATTGACCTTATGCCCACAATAACAGCAACACCCAGCATGATGGCAAGCAAACCGGAAATTAACTGTGACTTGTGATACATGAACTCAACCCAGACGAGCTTCCTGATATTCATAGTTGCAGGAATTATTTTTTGCAGTCTTTAGAATTTCCACCCGGACAACATTCTTTAGGCGCCTTCTTTGCCGCTGTTACCAATGCAGATGATTGCAATGGCGCTTCAAATTTTGAAGTGAACTGCCCTTTGCTGTTAAATACATGTACAATTGTTTTTGTTACCGGTAAATCAGGGTTTAATAATGTTATAAACGGAGCTTCCGACTTATCGTCTAAATCAACTTCGACTATAACCGCACGTCCGTTTAAAGCAACAGCGGCTTTTTTACATTCTTCTTTGGCAGCAGTTTTGTCAGCCATAGCTTTTTTATACATAACGACAAAGACGGGTTTTTTCTGGTCAAATCCAAGCAGGGCTTCTGATTGTCTTTTAGTAGGAATCCCTTCTACCAGTTTTTCGGGTGTGGCCTGGCTTTTCAGATAACCGTCTGTAACGACACCTATGGATGCAATTACAAGTATCATGGGTGTCTGAGCGCCCAACAAACCATATTTCTTTACTAATTCAGCGTTTGCTTTATCTGATTTATCCAGGGTTAATACAGCAGATTTTGGATACAATAATTTTGCTTTCATAGCGATTTCTTTGGTGGAAGCCATGTCATTACCACCATCAGTTACTACCAGAAATACAACATTTCCTTTTTTATTCTGATTTTCGATTTCAGATGATACCTGCCCAACAACACTTTGTGTTATTAAAATGAATGCTGCAGTTAAAAGGATGCTCAGGCTTTTTTTCATAATTCAATGTATTTAGTTTTAAAAATTATATCTTACATAATCTTTCATACAATAATTTAGTATTATCGGCAAAATTTCCCCAAACCTTCACAATATGCTCCCTTGCGGCAGCGCCTAATGCTGTTCTTTTTTCTTTATTATTTATCAGGGCAAGCAGTTTTTCAGATAATACTGAGGGTTTTTGAGGCGGGATAAGGATACCATTAGTGCAATTGGTGATTAGCTCTCCATGCCCGCCGACTGTTGTGGTAATAACGGGTAAACCCGATGACATGGCCTCTATAACCACATTGGCTATGCCTTCGGAATGGGAAGGAAGGCAAAAAATATCTGCCAGGTTGAATATTTTATTTAGTTCGCCCGGGGACCTCTCACCTAAATCGATAAAATGTTCTTTTAAACCTCTTTTCTCTGTTTCATCTGAGAAATCAAATTCCAGGTCGCCGGTATGAATGCTTGCCAGAATAAAATCAGTATTTTGTTTCTTTACATCCACAAGTGCATCAAAAAGATCTATCCATCCCTTTCTTTTACTTGCGGTACCTATAGTGAGAATGACGGTTTTGCCAGCCGGGATATTGAATTTCATTTTTAGTTCTTCTTTTTCGGTAGCAGGTACCGGCTTAAAGAAATTATAATCAACCCCCCGTCTTATGGTATCAAAATGAAGATCTTTCCCGATGATGGAGTTAGCGAGTTTTCCCAGGTAATCTGCGCAGGCAAAACGGAAATCTGCTTCCAAAAGGGTTGCTTCAAATAAATTACGGTTTTCCTCATTGGCAGCTGGCCAAAGGACTACATCATCACCAATACATAAAACACCTGACTTCACCCCCAACTTATGCGCGGCCATCTGCACCATCCTGGCTGACGGAAGCCACTGCGAATAAAAAACATCTGTTTTGGGGCTAAGAACAATATCATTATTTTTAAAGAAATTGACTATACATTCCACATAACGCTCTTCGTGCGATTTTTTTACAAAACGGCTCGGTTTCATATTCGCAACGCGGGGATGATATACTTTAATGCCATCGTACACCCGCTCATAAGGGTAAGACATTTTCTGAACGCTTTTCCATTCAGGATGCAATAATGAGAAGGGGAAAACGGGGTTCCAGGAAACAGGAATAATCACCGTCAGTTCAGCTCCATTTTCTATAAGGCCCTTATATTGCCTGTGGGCAAAAATACCAGAATGGGTATAACCAGGATAATCGTAGGGATAAAATGAAGGAAATGCCCAAATTCTCATCTGAATAGTATTAATGTAATTAAGTCTCTTGCAAAGGCGCTAAATATTCCTGTTTAAATTCTCTCCAAATTATTAAAGAAGGTATTCACACAAACTATACCAAAAATAGCTTCGGGGCGCGCTGTTGCAAGATTATCAATAAAATAATTCATGCTTTCTTTATAAAAAAAAGGTAATTTTTTTGCCTCATTGATATTTGCTAATGTAAATTTAGCGGTTTCCTCATCATTTATAAGCCATTGTTTAAGCGGTGAATTAAACCCGGTTTTATGGCGGAAGGCAAGCTCATTGCCTAACTTTTTCGCCAGTACATTCCTTAATATTATTTTGCCGGTCCCGTTTTTTCTTTTAAAATGAGCAGGAATGCTGAAAGTCAGTTCTACAAATCTATGGTCGAGGAAGGGAACACGGCCTTCAATACCATTTATCATAGTCATCCGGTCGCATTTAGTAAGCATCTCGTCCACCAGTGTCGTCTTCATATCCACATACAGCAATCTGTTCAGTTGATCTTTATCTTTCCGGCTGTCAAATAAGGTATCCAGGCGGCGTAAAAAACGTTCTTTATCAATTTCAGCCTTTATCTCGTGAACAAATATTAACAGCGCTGTCTCTGTATCCGAAACCGCAATCCTGTTTAAAAACTTTTGCCCTTCAGAGAGTAACAGGTTTTGTCTCAGCACATTGAGGCTATTTTTACCGGTTACCTTAGCTCCTGCCTTTAGTACATCATTTTGTAATATCCGGGGTATGAAATTTAAGAAAGAAGGTTTTTTAGGAAATTCATGCCTGCCATAGCCGCCGAAAAGCTCATCAGCCCCATCGCCGCTGAGTACTACTTTTACATCCTGCCTGGCTAGTTTTGAAATCCTGCCAAGGGACAGTGCACTGCTGATTGCAAATGGCTGGTCCATATCCCTGAACTGTTCCTGGAAATCGCTATAGAAATTACTCTTCAGCGCATAAGTATGATGTGTTGTTTTTAATTTTTGAGCTGTTTCCTCCGCAATTATGCCTTCATCTTCAGGTTCTCCCGGGAAAGACGCCGTAAAACTATGAATGCCCGGATGGTGGCTTACAGATATAGCCGTAATCAGCGAAGAGTCAACACCGGCTGAAAGAAATGTGCCTACCGGCACATCGGCTACCAGATGTTCTTTTACAATTACTGATAACAGATTTTCGGCTTCTTCTTCTACTTCCTGCACATTTTTCCATTTTCTTCTTCCTATAGGGATATCCCAATATTCGTGAATGGATAAGCTGTTATTTTCTAAAGTCAGGTAGTGGCCTGCCGGTAAGCATTTAATTTCTTTGTAAAACGTATTGGGGCCCGGAATACTGCCAGTTAAAAAATACTCGTACAGGGAAGTATAATCCTGATGTGCATTAAGAAGCCCTGATACAGCTATTGGTTTTACTTCCGAAGCGAAAATAAGCTTCCCATCCTCAAAGCTGTAATATAAAGGCTTGATCCCTACCCTATCCCTTGCAACAAGCAGCTTCCTTTTTTTAATATCCCATAATGCAAAAGCGAACATCCCGGTGAGGAGATTCAATAATTTCGAAGGGTTATCCGCATTTTCTTCATACAGGTGCAGGATAACTTCAGAATCTGAATACGACCGGAATTTATGGCCATTCTTCAGCAAACCGGTTTTTAATTGCCTGTAATTATATATTTCACCATTACAAATGAGCGCAATGCTTTTATCTTCATTATACAGCGGCTGATTCCCATTTTCAGAAAGGTCAATAATGGATAGCCTGGTATGTATTAATGAGATTTGGTCATCTGTATAAAGGCCATGCCCATCAGGCCCGCGGTGTGAAAGCGCGGTTGTAAAATTATTGATTGCCTTTATCCGGTCATTCGGCTCAAAGTTTCCATAAAAGCCGGCAATACCACACATTAACTAAAATATTTTGAGTACCAGGGAGTATTATTATCAGGCGAAAGTAGCATTTTCCTGTCATTGGGAGTAATTGCTTTCTTAACCGCCCTGATGTGTAATTCGGTTGTATTTACAGTTCTGGTTACATCAGTAAACCCATTTTCCTCCAGCATATTTTTTACATAGCCAAATTCAAGTCTCCTGTTCAGTAGCGGGGAATATATGTCGTGATTCTGATGAAGCTTTGTTCTGTCGCCATTGGCTTTATCAACCAGGAACTTCTCCTTCTCTTCCCATGTACTCAGTGTGTTGTACTGTACCCTGTTCTTGAACAGGTTAATGTCCACATCATAAGGTAACGTTTCCCTGCCATAAAGATACAGGTAGATAAACCCACCTTCTTTTACACAATCCATTACCTGCCTGAATGCCTTATTAAAACTCCCGCAATGATGTAATACACCCCAGGACCATGCAAGATCATATTTCTTACCATCCGGCAAGTGACTTGATAAATCTTCAAGAGGTGTAAGGATATAATTCTTTTGTACGCTAAAATCTCTCAGCACCTCTTTAGTGGCATTAATTGCAGATTCATTAATGTCAACAGCCGTAATATTGGCTCCTAACTGAGCAAGCCCGTAAGACCAGCGTCCACCACCGCTGCCGCAGTCTATGACATCCTTTCCTTTAAACCATTCCTTACTTATTAATATTTCGCGCTCAGTAATTATGTTCGTAATGTTTTCTTTATACCATTTATCACTTAGCATAGCTTCGCCTTCCTTCAATTCAGCCCATTGAAATCCAAAAGAACCAACTGTTTGGGTAGATGCCAAAGGCAAGGCCTGATCGAGATCATGCACCTGGTTGTACAGCAATTTATATAAAGCATCTATCTCCTCCTTATTTCTATTGATCCTGATATCATAGCTACTCAATACAGGAGATAAAAGTTTTTTTATTAATTTTTTCATGCTGCAAGTTGATTGGAATAAATGATGGAAATAACTAAAAATAATCGTTTTAAATTAGTCTAAACTCATTGGCCAATAAGCCCCGACCCTCCCGATGAAAATCGGGACAGGTGCCGGGAGGTGTTATCTATGACCCGCATTTTTTTGGACTTATTTATCACAAGTATTAGCATAACTAAAAATAATCGTTTTTACTGCAAAATTAAAAAATATTCATACTGTTATAACGGAGATGTGCCACACCTTGAAAGTGTGGCACATCTAATATTGTGTTAATTGTTCCGATGGGCGTTGCCCTTCGCTAACATATTCCGCCCCTTCAGGGCTTAACGGTATTTTTTCATTTAACCGATGGGCGTTGCCCATCGCTATTCATATTTCGCCCCTTCAGGGCTAAAGGCTTAAGGCGTTGCCCTTCGCTAACATATTCCGCCCCTTCAGGGCTTAACGGTATTTTTTCATTTAACCGATGGGCGTTGCCCATCGCTATTCATATTTCGCCCC
>CAISOH010000101.1 GCA_903887005.1 uncultured Bacteroidota bacterium
AAAACCCACGTGGAGAAGGCTTGTATCCGTCTCCACACCACTCCATTTATTATTGTTAATACGGATTGAAACTGTCTCGACACCCCATCATTTATTATCGTAGGGTCTGCCGAGAAACTAATGGCAGCCGGTATAATACCCGGAATGGGTTTAATTTGATTAGTCAGGGGTGGTAACCCCTGGAAAAATAATAGTGAATGCCAACCCTGAATAGGGTTGAACTATAATGAGGTTAGCAGAGATATGTATTTTTTACTGCATAATATTATCCGAATCCCGGATTGGACAACATTAAACAAAAATAAATAATCAAAAATATTTGGAATTGTCAATATTAGTGTCTATATTTGTACTTAAATTTGAATGTTATGGCAACAAATTTTAATATTATAAAATTTAAGTGCGCAAAGAATGCGCAACGGAGCGCAAAGAATGCGCAGGAATTTGAGCACAAAATTTCACTAACTAATTGATTTTCAATATAAACCTGCGCAACAATCACAAAATAAAAAAAATCAAACTAGAATTGCGCAATCCAAATTCCCGGTACTAAAAAAATCAGAAATCAATCCCATTGCGAGGGACGATACAAAATTCCTGATTACCCAATTCTAAATACGATACAAAAGACAACTTGTACAGATAGTGTACAGTTTTTGTACAGTTTTTTCGTTCATTTTTTAATTAGTTTGTTGATTATCAATGAAAATGTGTGCAAAAATAAATTTGAAGAAAAAATTGTACATTTTTAAAATTTCATAACATCATAATCAGGAAACATATTTGTCATCCAAAGCAATAACTTGAAGGTAAGCCGCGCTGATGAACAATTAAGCAATTAAGCCATTGAGCAATTAAGCCATTGAGCCATTATCATAAATATTTCCAAAAAATCATTTTAAATTACAAAATGAATACATTATTTTTACAGAACTAATTCTACCCATCCCTTTCGGTCGGGCTAAAATTTTTATATTATGATGCGTAAAATTACACTTTTGTTTTTGTTGTGTATCGGCCTGCAAAACATATCGAACGCCCAGATCAGGGATACTGTAAAAATATCTCTCCCGATGTTTATGGATACTACCTGCCCCGGTACCCAGCTTACGTTTGCTGCAATTGAAAGTAATGACACATTTTCAGGAGTAACGTATGATTGGTACATCAACAGCATCTTTACAGGCGTTATTATTGATACTTTCAAGACTACGGCAACATTGGAAGGCGATACTGTTTATTGCATCATTCATTTTATTAACAGTTTTGGAGTGCCTGATATGGATACCTCCAATTTTATTGTTGTACATCACAGTGCAGTTATTGCTCCGGGTTTACTCATTTCACTCATTGCCGGCAGCAATCCCGATTGTGCCGGGCATCCGCTCACATTTATGGCATTCCCTAAAAACGGAGGGCCAACCCCCGCTTACCAATGGATGATAAATGGTGTACCTGTACCAGGGGCTGATACTGTAGTCTTTTCCGGCATATTCGGCGGTACAGATACGATCTCCTGCCAGATGGTATCAAATTCTCCCTGCTTACCATCAGGTACCGACAGTAATATTGTTACTTCCAACGTGATACCAGTAGTCCATATCAAACTGTTTGCAAGCGTATCTATTGTTGATTCCGCTAACCCTATTTGCTCGGGCGTCCGCGATACTTTTGTTGCTACTGTTATTGATCCGGGTTCAGGTTCCACGATTACATGGTATGTGAATAGTAAATTAATAGCCGGCGCAGTAGGCAATGTGTATATTACAGATAGTCTGCACAATGGCGACCTGGTTTATTGTACACTTACAGCGCCCGATTCCTGTGTTCTTGACCATGTTTCCAACTCAAACATAATTACCATGACGGTAATTCCCCGGAAGCCTACTTCGGTCACTTCCATAATGACTCATGGAGCAAATCCCGGTTGCCTTGATTCAATTGTTTCTTTCTCAGGGTCATTCCTCAATTTCGGCATGTTACCTAGATATGAGTGGACCGTTAATGGAGTTCCCGTTGTTTCCGGAAGTTATACCTTCTCAAGTTTGTTTCATAACGGAGATGTGGTGGCTTTAAGGGTAATTGCTACAGATGGCGCTTGCTACACCTATGATACTTTATCTTCCGCCCCGTTTCTTATGCTCCGCGACAGCACCCCTGCGGCGCCACTTCTTTCTCTTATAGGAAATGTACTTCAAAATAATACAATCGGAAGGTACAGGTGGTATTTCAGTACAACACGCACTTATAACGGAACTCAGATTGGAGGCGCTTCCGGCCAGATTTATCATCCGAATTCATTAAGCGGAACAGGTTATTATTACAGCATCCTTGATACAGCAAACTGCCCGTCTTATCCGTCAAATATCATTTACATATCATTGCTGAAGGTGAAGACCGAGAATGTAGGATCTGTAAATATTTATCCAAATCCTACCACTGGCATCCTGAATCTGGATTGGGATAACCGTACTGTAAATATGAAACTGGATGTTTATAATGTCATTGGGCAAGGGCTTATTCACCAGGATATCTTAAATGAATCCCATCACGAAACTGACATGGCTGGTTTGCCCGAGGGTAATTACTTGGTAGTGCTCCGCGATGATGAAAATGGCAGTGTTGCTACATACAAAATATACCTCAAAAAATAGGAGTTCTAAACACAAAAGATAGCTGATACTCTTAAATAATAAACCCGGCTATCATAAGCCAGGTTTATTATTATTTGGAAAAAGTACATCAATATTATTGGTACATCCTTGTGATGGATTTTGGTGCAAGGTTTGTAACTTCTCTGTTATAACAGGATATTGATTTGTTTATTTGCAGCCATGAATGGATATCTGCATGAAGCATATCATGCTCTCCTTTTGCCCCGGCGATAATAATAACATCATAAAGCAAACCGTGGTAATCCTGGGAGAGCGCTATTTTCGCGTCATCGAATAAAAGGTAATAAACCAGGAACCTGTTTTTATTGAACTGGTCAAATGGTGAAACTGCAATACAATCTATTGTAGCATTGCTATCAGAACTAAAACGATGCCCTATTAGAGACTGGTATTCTTTGCAGATTGCCTGAGCTTCTATTAAAGAAAATGGAGGTTGCTTCATGAAAAAAATATTTTCAAAAGCAATATAGAGCATGTAAATGAGTTCATACTAAAATTTTATAGGAATAACATCAGAATAACTTTTGCGGAAATTGATTTGTGAAATAGCAAATTGCAGATTTACTACTGACTTGTTAATGTCATTTGCTGGTTGCATAACTAGCAGGTAATGGATACCCAAGGTCTTCCATAATATGCTCCAGGTCTCTTTCCTCTTCAGGATGGTATTTTTTATCAAGATTCATGCCATTCAAACGGGCCCATGCCTGCCACTTTATTGCTGTCAATGGGTTCTTAAATTCCAAAAGCATTTTATAGATATTCAATTCAGTTTGCCGGGCAATTAATTTTACGAGCAGCACGCCCTGTGTAACATTAAGCTCCCTTAATTTATCTTCAAACTGATCCCTCATTTCATCTTCTTTGGAGTTGATAAATTGTCTCCGCTCTTTTTTGCCAAGGCCGGGATCTTCAGTTTTTGCATTAATCTCTTTGAATAATTTTGTTGCGGCATTTAAATACGGTAAGATTGTTGTAACATAAAACCGCATCTGGTTGTAGCGATACCTGTCTGTATCATTTTTCCATTTAGCCACCACATCCACCTCTTTCAGCTGAATTGTGTATGCTGTATCTGCGGCAACAGGTATTGATTGTGCACTGCCGGTAGCGGCATAAACAATCAGAATAAACAAAGCAAATCCTTTCATAACGATAGTATATCAAGATTTGTGCCAAACCTTTGAAAAATATAAAAGCCTTTTACAATTGTGTGCCGGCAGGGCAGGTAGAGAATAAAAAAGTAAGGCTTCAGCAATTGCTAAAGCCTTACTTCACCTTATGAAAAATATACCCATTATAAAGTTACTGACTTTTTACTTCAATATTTGTCACAGAACATTAAATTTCTCCCTGAGGAAGACAAAAAAACTGTTAAAAAACAATAGCAGGCTAGGAATAATATTGTGAAAATATTATCGGAAAATCAACGGTGCAGTAATCCTGGACACCTTGTTTTTATATACTCCCTTGGATTGCCGAAAGCACGGAAATAAATGGTAACGGTAATGTTGCCATACCAGAACCAGTCATTCGATTTGCTGTCTCCGCGCTGGAAACCATAATCAGGATTGACATGGTCCCATCCAATAACAGTATTTCCGCGGTAGGACATGGCTTTTGCAACCTTGCCTTTATATTTCTGCAGTGTATCCAGGTTTACATATGACTTGCTTACATCATCAAGATAATCTGTGTTAGTATAACGGAAGCCAAGTTCCCCGGTGAGCATAATTCTTTTACCAATGAAAAATTTAACACCACCACCGAAAGGAAAAGCCATATTAACAAGGCTGTATTGTTTACGGTCAGGATACATGGGCAAGCCCTCGCCTTCTGTGCTCAATGGCCTCAGAAATACCTTGTTGCCACTATTGTCAAGCGCAAAAGGATTATAATAAAATACGGAAATACCGCCGAAAAGGAAAGGTGTAACTTTTCTGCGCATTACATCAATAGGCAGAAAATTTAATTCTAATGCGCCATGTACTTCAAACAAATGCGTTGAAAAACTAAGGTTGCGCAATATATTATTAGGCAGATTGCTGAGACTATCTGCCGCAGATAGATTGGTGTAACTCGCTCCCACCCTTAACCCTATGTGAGGGTTAAGGTAATATTTGTAAACTAAACCCGCCATAGGCTGGTAGCCATATGATGCGAAGAACTTGGGTTGCAGGTCTCCATAATAATTAGATACACCAACAGTGATGCCTATTTCATGGTGTTCCTGTGCCTGCAGGCATATAGGGAAGAGCAGTGCTAATGTGTATAAAATTCTTTTCAACGCTAAAAAATTTTGTTAAATAGTACGGAAAGATAGAAACAAATTTCGGAATAATAAAACAAATAGCTGCACAAATTAATGTACAGGCAAAAATAGCGCAATAATCATGCCAATGCATAATTATTAATCAATATATTCATAAGGCAAATTGTAAGTGTTATTTTTGCCTTGTTTCAATAAAATAACATTGATGAATTTAATAGCGGAATTACAGGAAAGGAATATGGTACAGGATATAATGCCTGGCACCGAAGAACAATTAATTAAAGAAATGACTGCAGGGTATGTTGGCTTTGACCCTACGGCTGATAGCCTGCATGTTGGCAATCTTGTACCCATTACACTTTTGATGCGGCTGCAGCGTGCCGGGCACAAACCTTATGCGCTTGTTGGTGGCGCCACTGGTATGATAGGCGATCCTTCGGGTAAATCGCAGGAACGTAATTTACTGGATATGGAAAGCCTGCTGCATAATTGCGATTGTATTCGCATGCAATTAGGTAAATTCATTGATTTCAGTGATTCGGCTCCTAATAAGGCAGTGATGGTAAACAACTACGATTGGTTTAAAGAGTTTTCTTTTCTTGATTTTATCAGGGATATAGGAAAGCACATTTCCATCAATTACATGATGGCGAAGGACTCGGTTAAAAACCGGTTGGAAACAGGAATGTCGTTTACCGAATTTTCTTACCAGTTGATTCAGGGTTTTGACTTTTACCATTTACATAAAACACAAAATGTGCTGCTGCAAATGGGCGGCGCAGATCAATGGGGCAATATTGTTACAGGCACCGAACTGATACGCAGGAAGGGTGGCGGCGATGCATTTGCATTTACCTGTAAGCTGATTACTAAAAGCGATGGCAGTAAATTCGGAAAGTCGGAAAGCGGGAATGTATGGCTTGACCGGGATAAAACATCCCCCTACCAGTTTTACCAGTTCTGGATGAAAATGGCCGATGTCGACGCTGCAAAAATGGCGCTCGTATTTTCCTTTAAACCTGTGGAAGAAATAAAGGCGCTGATAGCGGAGCACGAAACCATGCCACATCTGCGTAAGCTTCAGAAAATGCTTGCTGAAGAAATGACTATTATGGTGCATAGCGAAGAAGATCTGTCTTTCGCTAAGCAGGCTTCCGAAATTTTATTCGGGCAATCCTCGGTGGAAGTTTTACGCTCGCTGAATGAAAAACAACTGCTCGAAGTGATGGATGGCGTACCACAGGTAACTGCCGCCAAAGCGTCTCTTTCCGATGGCATTGACCTGATCTCTTTCCTTGCAGAAAGCGGGATATTCCAGTCAAAAGGAGAGGCGAAAAAAATGGTACAGAATGGCGGCATCAGCATCAATAAAACCAAAGTGCCGGGGCTCGATTTTAAGATAACAGAAGAGCATCTGCTGAACGGGCAATACGTATTGGTGCAAAAAGGGAAAAAGGATTATACACTGGCGATATTTGGGTAAAGAATAATTGTGGCGATGTAGTGCTTATAATAAGTAACAATAATTAGCATACCATGAAAGTGAAATTTAGTTTGATATCGACTATACTTTTGGCACTGGCAATAAATAGTTGTGAAACTCCTGAAGGTTTTCCAGGGGTATCAGATGACATTAAAGACGCAAAAGAAAGAGGTGTTTTTGTTAAGGAATATACTGTTCATCCTAATCCCTACCGGGTAAATGATACGCTGGAAATTACTGTAAAAGAGGCATGGCTTGAAAAGCAATGGATTCAAACTAATAGAAAACATGGTACAAAAATTGAAAATAGTGGTTACCAGTTAGCTATTAATACAAATGAAAAGGATATTAATAATGAAAATTTAACATGGCTGATCGGCAGTTATCATGATAAATATCTTCGAACGTCTTCATGTTGTTCTCTAATTGGTGATTTTGATTATATTCCTGGAGATACAATTGATTACATTGTTCAAAATGGAGAATTTCCATTTGACAATATAGAAATACCAAATATAGGGCGTTTTATTTTGGTGAAGAAGTAACCTATCTCAAAAGAGTTAGCAATATCCTTTGGCTGACAACCTTTATCACGGAACTTATTTGGAACAAAAAGAAAAAAAGAGTTATACACTGGCGATATTGGGATGATTAATAGTTATTCTTATTGAAAAGAACATACTTCCCATTTCGGGAAGTATTTGTATCTTTGTATCCAATGAGGGTAATAGCTAAAAGCACACTTAAATCATTCTGGGAAAAACCTGAATACAGCGATGCCGAACATCAATTAAAAGCCTGGTATAAAATTATTACTGAGCGTGATTGGCAAAATCCTCATGAAATTACAGGTTATTTTAATGATGCAGATCAGGTAGGAAATGGAAGGATTGTTTTCAATATTTGCCAGAATAAATACAGGCTCATTGTGTTTTTCAGGTATGATATACACATTGGCTACGTAAGGTTTATCGGCACACACAAACAATACGACAAAATAAAAGACATAAAAAACATTTAACGGTTAAAAACACTGACAATGAGACTTAGTGAAATCGAAGTTAAACCAATCAGGACAAAGAAGGATTATGAGCGGACTATGAAGACAATTGAATCCCTTTTAGATTGTCCGCCAAAATCTAAAGAGGCGGAAATTTTAGAAGTGCTTTCAATTCTCGCAGATGAGTATGAAAACAAACATTTTCCAATTGAAGCGCCCGACCCAATCGAAGCTATTAAATACAGAATGGAACAACTTAACCTTTCTCAAAAAGACCTTGCACAGTACCTGGGCGGAGAAAACAGGGTGTCTGAAGTATTAAACAGAAAGAGGCCTCTTACCCTTAAAATGATTAAAGCCCTTTATTTACATTTACATATACCTGCTGAAACGTTGCTTGCATGATTAATATAAAGAGGATAGTTACAGATCCCTAACTTCAAAAAACTCCGTTATCTGGAATATTGTTTAAGCATTAGTCCGGGCTCCAGGGGAAGAACATGTTCAATCCATATTCACCAATGATTTTTCCGTACTTTTAACCGCACATTAAAATACACATGCAGGATCTATTATCATTTTTTGAACCACAGCATTTTATAGAAACACCTGAA
Source organism: uncultured Bacteroidota bacterium (assembly GCA_903887005.1). Lineage (GTDB taxonomy): Bacteria > Bacteroidota > Bacteroidia > Chitinophagales > Chitinophagaceae > Nemorincola. The sequence continues at coordinate 8,045 of CAISOH010000101.1, forward strand.
GCAGGCAAGTATGAGCCGATGCAATGGGGCGCTAACATTACACCTTATGACTGGGCCGATGCAGATATAGTATTGGTAGGTTGCGGGGAATGGCGTGGTGATAACACAGAAACGCCTTACAGCAACAGCCCGAATATGATCCGGGAACATTTATACAAAATGTATTACTGGCATACCGCTATTAAGATAGCAGATGCCGGCAACATACAGCAGGGAGCTACGTTGGGCGATACCCGCGCAGCCCTGCTAACAGTATTGCAGGAGATACATGCTGCAGGTAAAATAGCAATAGTAATCGGAGGCTCTCATGACCTTACCCTGCAGCAATATGAAGTATATAAGAAAGCAGAGCAATTGGTGGTAGCCTCTGTAGCTGACATGCTAATAGATCTCAATGAAACAGAGAGTGTAACAGCAGACAGCTTCCTGATGGACATGCTTACAGAAACCCCAAACTTCATAACGCATTACAACCATATCGCCTTCCAGAGTTATTATGCGCATCCAAAGATGCTGGAAACACTGGACAAGCTACGCTTCGACTTCTTCAGGCTGGGGAAGGTGCGGGAACATATAGAAGATATGGAACCCGTGCTGCGGACCAGTAATCTGTTCAGCTTCGATATGTCGGCAGTGCGTTATTGCGATGCCCCTTCCAATATCAATGGTTCACCCAACGGGCTTACCGGCGAGGAAACGTGCCTGCTCACCCGTTATGCAGGCATGAGCAATGTGCTTACTTCGCTTGGTATATATGGTTATAACGAACAGGATGATGTTCATGGCATGACCGCCAAACTTATTTCGCAAATGATATGGTACTTCGTTGACGGATACTTAGTACGTAAAACCGAAGCCAAACTCACGGAACGGGATGAGTTCATAGTTTTTAATATAAAGTTTACAGAGAATGATACCACCTTCCTGAAAAGCAAGCGCACCAACAGGTGGTGGATGAAATTGCCCGATAACTCTTTTGTACCCTGCTCTTATAATGACTACCTTTTAGCAAGCAGTGACCAGATACCAGAAAGGTGGCTGAGGGAGCAGGAACGATTGTTATAAGTATGTATTACTTATTAATCAGCACATTGATAATCCAATTAATCCAGGATTTAACTGTACTTTTTCTTCTTTCAGGTGTAGTGCCTGTTAATTCCTCTTGTGTTAACCGATCAATTATTTGCTGGTCATCAATTTTATCTTGCTTGAAATTTAAACGCAGTAAATCATTAAATAGTTTTGTTCTTAGGATTGCTTTGATAACTTGTTTATTTCGATTTTCCCGATTATTAATTTTCCCAACTTCCTCACCAATAGCTGTTAATTTATATTGTGTTCCCTCTTTTTTAGTAAAGCCAATATAGCTACATGCATTTCCATAATAATCCCCTTGCCTTTCATGAAACTCAAAATGTTCAGCTATGCTAAATTTATCTGCAGGATTTTCAACTAAAAAAGTAATGAGATCAATTACTTTATTTAAATCGTCTGCTTGTGGGACAGGTATCCCTGTTGGTTTATGAGTTTCCTGGGATAATAATTCTTCAATTGATAAAGTTTCTGACACTTCACGAATTACTATTTCATAAGCTTCATTGCTTAATATTTTATAGTCATAATATTCGGGAAATAATTCAATTTCGGTAAAATAATAAACCCCATTACTAAAAGAAAGTAAAATAGTACGGATTTTTTTTCTGGTTTTAGTTTGAAAATGCCTGAAAGGGTAATAAAGTTGTCGGATGTTAAAAGTATCACGGGTGCTGGATTTAGCTTCAATAATCAAAAATTGTTCCAACCCTTCAAAACCTGCATCCACTTCTATTTGTACACCTTTGACGCCTATACTTCCTACTGTTCCTAATTGAAAATTGAAATTATCAGAATAAAATCTACCCCTTGTAGTTAATTTTAAATCCTTTTCTCCACTGTATTTGGATAGGATTTTTGAATGATGGGCAAAATCAATTGCATTACTTTCAGACATCCTTGTATTAAATACCAGAGTTTCTAAACTAAAATCTAATGATGGAGTAATTTTTTTTGGTACTATTTCCTTATAGTCGGGTAGTTTAATAAAACTACGATGGGATGGGTCTCTAAAAATTATATAATTCCCATTCGAAACTGCATTGATGTTTAACTCTCCTTTTTTAAAAATATTAGGTAATGATTCCTTTGTGTCAAATTTGGCCATTAAACGTGGCTCACGCGCACTAATTTTTTTTATTTGATCGGCTGATATTTCATAATAAGGTTTGTTTCCGAGTGCTTCTGAAATTCTTAGGTTATCAAAAATTACCTCCCATGCCTGATCATTACTTTTTATCATCAATAGGATAATTAAGAATAAGGAATTCATCAATTTTTTTTCGTTCCGTACCAACAGAATTAATATTTCTATTGGCTTGCACCCGAATTATATTGTAATCTTCATATAATTTAGCAATAAATTCCGTAGCTGAGTTACTCAACATTACTAAACAACCCTTCATTGTCAGTATATCAAAAACATCTCTTAATCTTTCCTGTTCGCTTTTGCTAAATTGATTTAAACTATACCCCGTAAATGAAGCAGTTTCTGAAATAGGGTCATAAGGGGGATCGAAATAAATAAAATCCCCTTTACGGGCAGTTTCCACTGATTTTGCAAAATCAACATTAAGAATTCTAACATTGTTATTGTTGAGGTAACAATTAATAGATTTAATAATATCCGCATTGATAATATTGGGATTTTTATACCGACCAAATGGCGCATTAAATTGACCGCTTTTATTTACCCTGAACAACCCATTATAGCAAGTTTTGTTTAAATAAATAATTCTCGAAGCCCGCTCAACGGGGGATAGTGTTTTAAATTCATAAGTACGATCAAGTTCTCTTATTTTATAGAAGTACTCGCTGGTGTTTTTATGTTTTTTTAAGTCTTCTATAAGGTCTATGCTAAGATTACGAATAACATTATAGCAATTTATTAGCTCAGGGTTTACATCATTAATAATTGCCATTTCGGGTTGTAAATCGAATAATAGAGCACCAGCTCCTACAAAAGGTTAGTAATATGAATTGAAATTGTCAGGTAAATATTTTCTAATCAAAGGTAGTAGTTGCCTTTTACCACCTGCCCATTTTAAAAATGGCTGCGCTAAAACGCTTTTATGTTTTAGCCCATAAAAAGTAAGTTGCTCCTTTAAGAAAGACATTTAAGAAAATAATTAATTCATGAATTTACATTGTTATCTACCCATACATCAACATACTTCAATCCACACATCAATGCAAACTTCAGTCTATGCTGCCCATCTAATAAGTTCCCGTCTTCATTAATTCTGATTGGAATAAATCCAAATGGATAAAACTCATCCAGCATTTCTAAAACTTGTTGTATTGAAATTGGATTAGGGTAATTATTGGGATTATGGTTAATATTCTCTATCGGAAATTTTTCAATCAACTTCCTATTTGCAGCTGAACCATTACCAAGAGCATCTGAGCTTGGTATATATGATTGGTGCTTAATCCAACTCCATTTTTTTACTTCTTTATCAGAATAGGATACCATAGCCAAAAGTTTTCCACAATAAAAGTAAAATATTTTTTGCTTATGCAATTGATTATTTCGTTTGCAAATCTTTTTATGACATGATAATGGTATAGTTTTGCACATACTATTGACAACTATTAAATAATAATTCCAAAGCTTGCAGTTATTGTTATCACTATAAAAAATGCTTTATATAACTTATCATTTTTAACTTTTGACTTTTTAACGTGATTGATCCAAAAAATAAAATACAAAACGAAGAAAAAGCGGTGCTGGTAGGGCTCGTGTATAAAGAGCAGACCGAAACCATGATGAAGGAATATCTTACCGAACTCCAGTTCCTTGCCGAGACTGCCGGAGCGGTGACAGTGAAAACCTTTATGCAGAAATTGCCGCATCCCGACAGCAAAACATTTGTAGGGAAAGGGAAACTGAATGAAATCAAAGAGTACGTAAAAGCCAAAGGGGTGGACCTCATCATTTTTGATGATGAACTTACCGGCTCTCAGATAGGGAACATAACAGACGAAGTGGGCGTAAAGACCATAGACCGCAGCGACCTGATACTGGATATATTCGCCAGCCGCGCTAAAACGGCGCAGGCAAAAGTGCAGGTGGAACTGGCGCAGTACCAATACCTGTTGCCACGCCTGAAAGGCATGTGGAAACACCTGGAGCGGCAAGGTGGGGGTATAGGCAGCAGGGGGCCGGGTGAAACGGAAATAGAAACCGACCGCCGTATAGTAAAGGACAAGATATCGCTGTTGAGGAAACGCCTGGGAGAAATAGATAAACAGGCAGTAACACAACGAAAGGAACGGGGTGAGTACATACGCATCGCGCTGGTGGGTTATACCAATGTAGGCAAAAGCACACTTATGAATGTGCTGACCAAGGCTGATGTATTCGCTGAAAATAAATTATTTGCTACGCTGGATACCACAACACGGAAAGTAGTGTACGAACAAACACCATTTTTATTAAGCGATACGGTAGGCTTTATCAGGAAACTGCCACACCACCTGGTGGAGAGTTTTAAAAGCACCCTGGATGAAGTGCGCGAAGCAGACTGCCTGCTGCATGTGGTGGACATATCGCATCCCGGATATGAAGAGCAGATGGGAGTGGTAAATAAAACCCTGCAGGAAATCGGCGCTTTTGATAAGCCGGTACTTACTATTTTCAACAAGATGGACCTATATGAGCAACAGGTCTTTGATCCCTGGCTGGATGAATCAGTAAAGAAAGACATGATTAAAGACCTCGAAGATCGCTGGCAGCATCTTACCAATAACACTGCCATTTTTATATCGGCCACAGAGCGTCGTAACCTGGACGTGCTGCGCAATACGATTCTTAATAAAGTAAAGCAATTGTATGAGATACGTTATCCTTATCTCACTAAGTTTTATTAACCTGAAGGTGTGCCACACTTCAAAAATGTGGCACACCTTCAGGTTTTAGTTTTTTCACAGACCTGCTCCGTTTAGAAAATCTACAAATGGTTTCATAGATGTATAAACCTCTGCTACTTTCTTTACAAAGTTTTTCCCTGTTATATCTTCATCAGTAAAGTTATGGCTAACAACATAGCTTTTCATTTTCAGGAGTTCTACCGCCGGATTGTCTGCCTCATAACCTTGCGGTGGTTTTTTAAGTTGATCGCCTTCTATTTTTTTGAAGAACTTTTTGAATTTTTTATCCTCAATAATATTTGTAAAATCCTGCAGGTTATAATCAATTTCCTGCCGCACAGCTTTCAGCAGCGGTGGTTCCGGCATCCAGATACCGCCTCCGGCAAAGCTTTTATCTCCAGGCTCTATATGTAAATAATATCCTGCACCCGTAAACTTACGCCCTCCCTTACTGAAACCCGCGCCAAAATTGGTTTTATAAGGCGTTTTGTCTTTCGAGAACCGTACATCCCTGTAAATACGCATCACACAGTCTTTGGCTTTCTGTTCTTTAAATACAGGATCCGTATCAGCCAGGCTTTTAAGAATATCTCCTGCAAATGCTTCAAAATCTTCTTTTGCGGCTACATATTCATCATGGTGCTTGTCAAACCATGGTTTATGATTGTTTTTAGCAAGTTTTTCGAGAAAACTAATTGTAGTTGTTTGTAGCATACCCTTCAGTTTTTTACTGAGCCAAAAGTAAATAGTATAACCCAAAAAGCGAATAAAAACTCTATCATAGTCGCATAACGGATTTCTCCTTTGGTTTTAGTACAGTGGGTATCCCTGGTTTCAAACTGTGGGATACCTGTCATTTGGTAGCCCATAAAAAACCCGGAATTTTCCGGGGTTTTTTATGTATTGAGTTCTATGCTATTTCTATCTTATCAGCGTCACGTTTCCTTTTTTCACAAAACCCTGGCCGGTACTTGTTACAGCGCTTACCTGGTAAATATATACTCCGAACGGCTGTGGCGTACCTTTATAAGTACCATCCCACCCGGCGTTAATATCAGTTGTCTGGAATACCTTAACGCCCCATCTGTCATAAACCGAGAAATCCTTCAGTGTGGCAATGCCTCTCTTAATAATCTTAAATTCACCATTTGGTCCGTTGCCGGGGGTAAAGGCGTTTGGCAGCGCTAATGCTGTTTCAGCGGATACATAAATATCTATGGAATCTGTAACCCTGCAGCCCTGGCTTGTCATCCCGTGAACTATATATTTTGTGCTCACTTCGGGAGACGCTATTGGGTTGGAGATGTGCGCATTGCTAAGGCCTGCAGAAGGGAACCAACTGAAATAAGAACAGTTTGTTGCCGGGCTTATCTGGTATTTCTCACCGGGGTAAAGCAATACGGAATCTCCAAGATTAAGAACTGCGCCTGACTTTACAGATACAGAAACATGCGCTGTATCCGAACATCCGTACATATTGCTGGCCACAACCGTATAATGTATATCGGTTTCCGGACGTACCACTATTACCGGGCTTGCTGTATCGCTCAGGTAAAGGCCCGGGGTCCAATGATAGTAAGCCAGCGGATCGGTATCCGTTACCGTGAGTACAGCGGTATCGTGCGGGCACACACCAATACTGGATGATATTGTTATCACCGGTTTTGGGAACACGGTAATCTTTATGGAGTCTATTGCGCTCACACATCCCAGATAGGATTGAGTGGCATAATAGTATGTTTCTCCTAAGTAATTCGTATTGGGTACCGGTGGTACCGGGGTTCCTTTCAATGGAGGTATAACAGACATGTACCACAATATATTATCACCCATAGCCTGTATTGGGGCAGGGGGATAATACTGGCAGAAAGTCAGCCATTTCACCCATGGGGCCGGAGGCGTTTTAATTATCACAACGGTATCGTTAACCGTTGTAGAGCATCTGAAGAGCGTAACAGTTACCTGGTATATACCATCATACTCCGTGAGTACAGGGCTTCTGGAAGGGTTTTGGTCTGTTGTAGAGAAGGTATAAGGCCCCGACCAGCTATAAGTAGCCCCCGGTGTGCTGAAAGCCTGCAGGAACAAAGTATCCGCGCTGCCCGAACAAACAGGACTATTGCTGGTTGCGGTAAGCGGTGGCGCCGGAGTTAAGTTTACCGTAATAGTTGTTAAAGCGCTGCATTTACCGCCCAATGTTGCAACCACGGTATATACCCCGCTTGCAGAAGGCAGTACCTTAGTTATGATTGGGTTTTGCTCAGTTGATGTAAATGAGGCTGGCCCTGTCCATAAAAATGTCACCCCGGCTGTGGAATCGGCTGAATAGAGTTTCAATGTATCTCCCTGGCAGATACTTACACCTGGTGAGCCGGGTGAGTTACTGAAGGCAATTGGTACGAGTGGGGTAGAATCAACCTCCGCAAAGATAATGGCTGCATCTGAAGAGCAGGTATGTCCCGGATAGGTAAATGTGGCTATTACCGTATATATGCCTGTTGCAGGTGTCCAGGCCGGATTTATAGTTGGGTTTTGCAGGATAGAAGTGAATGAGTTTGGCCCGGTCCAGCTATAGGTTGACCCGGTAAGTGTGGCCGCTGTTAGGTTGAGCGCTGTTCCGGAACAAACTGGTGAATTACTAGTCAATATAGGCATTGCAGGAGTAGAGTCAACTACCGAAGTCGTGGTGTTTGTATTCTTGCACTTACCCAAAGTTACTGTCACTGTATAAACGCCAGATCCTGGAGTTCCTATACCTGGTATAACCGGGTTTTTCAATGTAGAAGTAAATCCACCAGGGCCTGTCCACAAATAGGTAACGCCGGGAGTCGCGTCACTGGAGGTAAGTTTTAATGAATCATGTTGCGAACATACAGGTGTATTACTGCTGATGGTTGGTAATGCCGGGGTAGAATCAATTTCTACCAAAACAAATCCGCTGTCGGTGCAACCATTCCAGGTGGTCACCACTTTGTAAGTACCACCGTCTTTTACAGGAGGATTTGCAATGGATGGATTTTGTAACCCTGATGTAAACCCGTTTGGCCCTGTCCACGAAAATGTTTCTCCCAATGAATCCGGCGTTGCGGTAAGCAGCAAAGTATTAGGAGCCCCTGAACAAATAGGGCTGTTGCTGCCTGCGGTAACTACCGGTAATGGTTTTACTTTTCCTGCATGTGTATAGACCGTATCGTGAAATGTGCCTACTGTTTTGACCAGCATATATATACCTGTGTCGGTAAATGTAATAGGCGCTCTATACGTTGACTGGCCGGTACTTGTAAAACCTCCAGGTCCGGACCATATGAAAGTAGCCCCTGAAGTATCTCCTGTACCAATGAGTTTTAAGGTATCCCCCTGGCATGGCAAATTGTTGGACGCACTGAAACAAGGCTGTACATACATTGTGAATGTTACAGGAGCAGGTGGGTTACAACTTCCACGTGTAATATCCGGTGTACCTGTTATGGTATAAACAGTTGGGCCTGCTAGTTTTTTTATATTGACCGTAACACGTGTGCCTGTGCTTGCAGAAAGACCTGTTGAAGGCGACCATGTCCATTTACTGAATGTCCACTTTCTGTTTTGGCCATTAAGAATGTCGGCAACAAACAGGGAATCTCCGGATACGTTACAACCAGACATAGTGCAGGCAAGAACGGTATCCGGCTGGGTAGTTGAATGAACTTTGCCCTCAGTTGAAAGCGATGGAACTACGGTAAATATGCTGTCAACCGCACTGGTATCCGAAAATATCCAGGCAAAGGATATAAAGGCGCTATCGTGGGGAGCAATATCTCCTATTTTAAATACAAGGCCATATGCTATATCCTGGCTCAATGTTGTTGCTCCAAGAGTATAATAACACGGGCACATAGCAGCTGTTGTTGTCAGGCCCCATACCTTGTCCAGATCATTACTGGTTACCATAGAAGGTGGCCAGTTTTGATATATTAATGCAACTGCGCGGCAATCCTGGGTAGCTAATCCGGAAAATGCATCCTGGTGAATAGATGGAGGTCGCCCCCAAACTTCATGGCGATCCAAAGGCCCGCCCTGGTATGCAATATGGTTATTTGTGGGGAAACTCCCGCCTGGTAAATCTTCATCGTTATCCGGATCTCCGGTAGCCATATAATATACCCCTTTAAGCACTGAGTCGGTGGTATTATAGAATTTTGTTGTTACGTTCAGCCAGGACGCAAGGGTGTCCACTTCATTTACTTGCATGACCTGCAAAGCTTTCCGCAGACCAGATCTTTTTAAACCAACTGTTCCTTGCCAGGTACCAGCCGTTGCCGCATTCGGGCTCCAGCACGATGGCCCTGAATACGCAGCAACTGTACCACCAAAAACACCTCCAAGTGTGGTATCAACCCCCCCGGACGAATAAAAAGCACTGCTCATTGTATCGTCAATCTGGATAGACCAGCCATTGAATGGCGTACCGGGAAGAAAATAGGCGCCATACCAGGGCGGTGTGCCTGTTGCAAAACCATCATGCCCCTGATCGTATGAAAAATCAAGACCATTGCCTGCCGGAGTAGTGCCTGTAATAGGGTCTGTATAAGATAAAGAACTTCCTGCCCTGGATGTGTAACCCACAGGAACCGGCATAGTATTTCCCCACGAACCATTTGGAGCTATGCAAGCCTGTAGCCATTGGCCTCTCAGGAAAGCATTATCCCCTACTAACTGTGCCGATGCACCGTAACTGAAAAAAACAATACACCCTATAAGAAAAGATAAAAAATACCGGTATTTCATAATTCTGTTTATTAAAAAATAATGCCTTAAAAAAATTAAACTAACCCCTAACCCCTAAATTTATGCATTTTTTTTGGTTTATAGAAATTTTTCTACGTTTTTATACAATCCTATTAATGCTAAGTTAATAGACAGGTGAAATTTGTTTTTGGATGGGTGTTTGCTTAAAAAAAGGGAGGCGCCAGTTAAAAGCGCCTCCATACAAATACAATAATTCCAATAATTACCTTCTCAGCGTGAACTGTAATACCTTGCTTACTTCATCATTTTTAATCTTGATTAGGTAAACATCGTTTACGATATTATTAATGACATTATTATTTATTTGAGTTCTTGTGTGGCGCTAAGCAATTTCACATAACATAATATAACTCTGCTCATTCGAGTCATTGCAGGCACGAAGCAACCTCACATAACATAACGTAAAACTACTCATTCGAGTCATTGCGAGGCACGAAGCAACCTCACATAACACAACACTGTCATTGAGCAGACACGAAGTAACCTCACCTCATCCGCCACATACACTACCCCAGAAATCAATCCACCCGGGGTTCATACTCATTATCAAATCATTTTTTTGTTTCCTGTTACCGCCTTTCAACCTTTTTTCTTCACTTATAGGATCTAAATACTCCCAAAACTGCATAAACCAGCATTACGCAATTATACTTTGCTGAAAAACTATTGGGATAAATTTAGTCCGTGCTTCCATACCCTGCCACATAAATCAGATGTTACACTTACATACACTGTAGTTCTGTTTGGCGATGATATTATATTAACTGTTCCAGATTTTTCCATTGCTAAGGTGTTTAAAATACATAGCGTGAGGTTGCTTCGTACCTCGCAATGACTCCAATGAGTAACATTATCATCTCAACTAAAAGACTTTACAAGATCTTTTCCTTAAAAAAGTCAATACGCAATAATTAGTTTTTGAACCATACTATTTTCTTCTGATTTAAGGTAAAGGATATATACTCCTGCAGGAAGATCAGACAGATCAATATTAGTTTGCAGTGCATGGATCTCTTTCTCATAAACTTTTTCACCTATGGTATTATAAACCGCTGCTGTTTCATTGTTTTGATAATAGTTTAACTGAATGTAGAATTGCCCTTGAGAAGGATTGGGGAATATTTTCAAAAAAGGCAGTAAATTCTGCTCTTTGACCTTAAGTTGAGGACAATAAAAACTATCTGTTACTTTTCTTACCCTGGAGTTTCCAAAATCCGCTATATATACATTACCCTTTTTATCAACAGCAACGCCCTCCGGATAATACATTTCCGCAGCCGTTGCAATGTTGCAATCGCAGCAATAGGCGGCTGTTCCATTTCCGGCTATAGTTGTGATAATACCTGAGGTCGCGTTTACTTTCCTTATCATACTGTTGTAATAATCGGATATGTAAATATTGCCGGTATCATCCACAGCCACGGCAGAAGCATCATATATTTCCGCATTAGTAGCAGGACCACCATCCCCGCTAAATCCGCCGGTTCCGTTTCCGGCCACTGTAATAATGACGCCGGTAGCGGAATTTACTTTCCGGATCCGGCTGTTATAAAAATCGGCTATAAACACATTCCCGGAGCTATCCACAGCTATCCCTTGAGGAAAGTTTAATTTAGCAGCAGTAGCCGGACCTCCGTCTCCGCTGAAGCCTGAAGCACCTGTTCCGGCCATAGTAGTAATTATCCCGGTCGCAATGCTCACTTTTCTCATTGCTGAATTATCCTGGTCCACAAAATATACATTACCGTTACGGTCAACCCCTACATCCGCAGGGTGCCATAATGTTGCATTAGTGGCCGGTCCTCCATCTCCGCTATAACCGGAGGTTCCGGTACCTGCTATGGTTGTGATAATACCCGTTGCTCCGTTCACTTTCCTGATCACATTGTTAAAATGATCTGCTACATAGATACTACCGCTATCATCCACTCCTACACCTTCCGGCCAATTTAACATTGCTGCAGTAGCGGGACTTCCATCTCCGCTATAACCGGTAGTTCCGGTTCCCGCTATGGATGTGATAATACCTCCTGGACTTACTTTTCTGATCCTGCTGTTATTCTGATCGCATATATAAACGTAACCGTTTTTGTCAACGGCAATCCCTGAAGGCGTCATTAATTGCGCCAAAGTTGCCGGACCACCATCGCCTCCATAACCAAGCAATCCGGTTCCCGCAAAAGTTGTGATGACCTGTGCGTTGCTATCAACAGCTAAAAAACAGGAATAAATCAAAAAGGAAAGAAGGACCGCAATTTTTTTCATGAGTACTTGTTATATGTAAATGTAATCATTTTGCATTTAATTTCCGATCCTACAATCACCATTTAATACGTTACCGATAATATTGGCGCACAAATTGGCAAAATATTTTTTTTGAAGTTGCCCCGGACTTCATGCCTGGGTATAGAAAAAAAGGGTTGGCTTTAGCCAAAATTACTCGTGATGGGGAAAGTTGTGTTGTGTATTTTTCGGCTGAAGCCAGCTATAATTTACTTTTACCCCGGCCTGAAGTCCTACTGTGTACCCACATCTTTTATGATTTAATTTATGCTGTGTATGCCCCATCAGAGGCTACCGGTTTGTAGCAAAAATACCCTAATCTTTTGTTATGCCTCGTCAGGGGCTACCCATTTCGCGTAAAGGGTAGCCCCTGACGAGGCAAATACACAATTCTATGCCAAATTACTACAAACCTTTAGCCCCGCTGGGGCACTCCATATTATTGAAATATACTTGTGGGTACACAGTAGGCCTGAAGTCCGGGGCTATTAATCTAATCGCCTTTTTGGTTCTGGCTTGTCCAGGTTAAGTATCTTTTACTGATTAATTCTGCGATTTCATCCTTTGAGCTTTTTTATATAATTTTATTTAACATCACTCTGTTGAAGGGAACCGGGTTTTTCTTTATGCGTTTTTAATTTCTTTAAATTTTATCCAACCTTTTTCATTTATCCATTGTCTATATTATTTTATTTCAGTAAT
>CAISOH010000102.1 GCA_903887005.1 uncultured Bacteroidota bacterium
ACACTTTTAGGTTTTGACTTTTTCCATTTTGACTTAAAACGTGATAATGATGTGATAATCATGTGATATTGAAAAATTACAAACAACTGAAAATCAACTACTTATTTTTCACATTATCACATTTTATTTTTTCCAGGAAAATGTTAATTTAGTTTTAATAATAATATTAAATAAGCAGATAGACAAAATAAGATTAACCTAACACACTTTTAGGTTTTGACTTTTCCTTTTGACAATAACGTGGCAACAATGTGATAATGATAGCCTGTCCCGATTATTCTTCGGGATGATAATGCAAAATTGCAAACAAATGAAAATCAATAACTTATTTTTAACATTGCCGCATTTTATTTTCTACAGGAAAATGTTAAATTAATTTTAATCATAATATTAAATGAGCAAATAGACAAAATAACATTAACCTAACCCGGACAAGCCAGAACCAAACAGGCGTTTATTAGCCCCGGACTTCAGGCCGGGGTAAGAATATTCTATTGTTGGCTTTAGCCGAATCTACACAACACAAGCTTTTTTTCATAAAGAGTAATTTGGGCTAAAGCCAACCCCATTTTTTTACGACCCCCGCCTGAAGTCCGGGGCAACTGTAAAAAAATATTTTGCCAAAAAGTGTCACGAATTTACTTTTAAGGTACTAACACACTTTTAGGTCCGTCTGGCGCGAGTGTTCCGAAGGATCACTTGTGTCTATCCAATTCACCCGGTCTGCGACCGGAATTCAACGATATAAAGTTGAAAATACCGTTCTCCCTTGCCTGACAACATTAAATAAAAATAAATATTCCAATTAATTAGGAATTGTCAATAATAATGTCTATATTTAATGTCAAAAATTGAATATTATGATAATTAAATTTAATATTATAAAATTTCAGTGTGCAGGTATAGCAGGAAAAAAACGTGGCAGCAATGTGCAAACAATGTGACAATGATGTGATAATGAAAAATTACAAATAGCTGAAAATCAATCACTTATTTTTCGCATTGCCACATTTTATTTTCTACAGGAAAATGTGAAATTAGTTCCAATCATAATATCATACAAACAAATAGAACAAATAACATTAACTACATTACGGACATCACATTGCCACATTTTCACCCACATTACCGCATTAACTAAGCCATTGAGCAATTATGCCATTGCGCACACTTTTAGGTTTTGACTTTTTCCATTTTGACTTAAAACGTGATAATGATGTGATAATGAAAAATTACAAACAACTGAAAATCAACCAATTATTTTTCACATTGTCACACTTTATTTTTTACAGAAAAATGTGAAATTAATTTTAATCATAATATTAAATGAGCAAATAGACAAAATAACATTAACCTAACCTGGACCAGCCAGAACCAAACAGGCGTTTATTAGCCCCGGACTTCAGGCCGGGGTAAGAATATTTTATTGTTGGCTTTAGCCGAATCTACACAACACAAGTTTTTTTTCATAAAGAGTAATTTGGGCTAAAGCCAACCCCATTTTTTTTACGACCCCGGCCTGAAGTCCGGGGCAACTGTAAAAAAATATTTTGCCAAAAAGTGTAACGAATTTACTTTTAAGGTACTAAAACTCAATCACATTCTTCTTCAACATATTTAACTAAATAGGTTTTAGATAAAGATTTGGAAGTAACTGCTCATCAATCAAGGGTAATCTAATTGACAACTAAAAAAGTAGCCAGAACCAAATTTCAAAATCAACTGAAGGATCATGCAACAACTGGTTTTAACTGCAAAGGGCTTTTTGCTTTTTGCAAGTTACGGAATAAGTACGTTGTTATTTCAAGAAACATAAGCTCCCGCTTATTGAGCGCTATAATGTTACATCTTTAAGCAAAAAAATTAGCAACTTTATCGAAGACAAATACCTTCAAAATGGATATATTAAAATATGAAATGTTCAAGTGCGGTTATTCCTATTTACCTTCTTTTATTATTCTGTTAAATAAAACAAAACCTTTGTTCTTTTGCCAGATACAGTATCTTTAATCTTTTAAAAAGATTGATGAATTACAATATGTGTAAAAAACAAAAGTTCAGTGCCTAAGTTCAAGTACCAAATGCAACACGCTTAGTCAATTTACGTCCGGGGGTACCCCCGG
>CAISOH010000103.1 GCA_903887005.1 uncultured Bacteroidota bacterium
CTTGTCCCGTTAGACAGTCTTTGGAGATTTTAGGTGGTAAATGGGCTTTCACAATAGTCTATTCACTCTTTGAAGGCACCAAAAGATTTAAAGAATTAGAGCGCAGTATCGAAGGTATCAATACCCGGATGCTTGTGAAAGAATTAAAGCTTATGGAAGCTCATGATATTGTAAAACGGGTTGCATATGCGACTGTACCACCAACAGTCGAATATACACTTACCGATAAAGGAAGAAAATTGCAGCCAATACTAAAAGAGCTTTATAAATGGGGTAAGGAATATTATTGACAAATTAACCTTTGACTTTTTCGTCAAACCTTAATTATAAAAGCAAGAGATTTCGGTCTCTTGCTTTTAACTTTATGAGGATATTGTTTTTACTTTTTCTTGTTTATGCTTTCAGCGAAGCTCTTCCCAGCCTTTAACTTAGGTACTTTTGATGCCTTGATCCTGCGCTTGCAAGCTACTAGCTGTTAGTCTTTTTTTTATCCTATTTTTCAGATATCGCAATGTACTTTTTAAATTCAGTGTGTTTTTCAGCTTGTTTTATTAAAAAGTCTGCTACGTCAGCTCTATTAATTCCGCCTATATTAATTCCTTTAAATAATTTGTTTTCAATACGGTATTTCTCTGTCAATTCTTTGTCTAATAGCCTCCCTGGTCTCACAACTGTCCAGTTCATATCGGTATTAGTTACGATTTCTTCCATAATTGTTTTGTCAGCATAGACGTCTTTTAAAAGGTATTTTAAAAACATCTTTACAATCCAAGGAACATAATATTTACTTTCTCCAGCTCCAAATCCTGTAACAAAAATAAATGGGATATCTATTTTGTTCTCCCTATGTATTTCCACAATTAATTTTGCAAAATCCGAAAAAAGGGTAGTGGCTTTCATATTCTTGCCGGTCCCCAAAGTTATAATTAGAGCATCTGCGTTTTGGATTGATTTTAGTAGGTCAGCTTTATTAGTTGCGTCACCAAGTATTACTTTTAACGATTTTTTATCTACTATATCAATTTCAGATCGAGAAAGGGTCGTTATCGAGTGATTTCTATTTAATCCTCTTTTTACTGTTTCTAATCCAATTCCAGCCGAGGCTCCTATGACAGTTATATTCATTTTGCTTTTTTTTGATTCCGGTTTTGAACTGATCGCCAACTTGGATATATCAGTCGAGGGAGAACAACCCATTAAATTTGCAGATGTTTTGTTTGTGGTATAACGAGTCACATGGACTAAAAGCTCCATACTTTGTTCATCGTTAATGCTTCATTCATCTTTAGCCCTTTAAAATAATACATCTGTATGAAAGGTTCATTTATTTTCTTGCTTTGCCATATTTTCAATCAATCTTTACCGCTAAATAGTGCTAAAACTATCCCTAGAACTATACCGCCTCACCTTTCCATCAGCAAGTGTCACATTCAAGAAGTTGCCAGCCCAGACTGCATTTGTAATAGGCTTACCAACAGTGAGGGTGTGATAGTTATCTCTTGAAGAATATAGATGAACTTTGTCTTTGTCAATCTTAATTACCCCGAACGCCGGGTACTTTGGATCCCATGCCATTGTTATTTGCTTTTTTCGTTTAAAAATAATGACCAAACATAACCTCTCGCATTTGTCGAACCCTGAAACCATGCATCAGGTCTTACCAAATCATGTGGGTCAATGTCTCTCAATTTCTCTATTACCGGCTGATATTCAGGTTTAACGACCTGCTCAATCTCAGTAAGGTACTGCTCATAGTTTGCAACAAACTCAATTGCTTCCATTATCTCAAATTCAATATTTATTTACACTCGTAATATTTTCCATTAACCAGTATCGCCTGTACATTCATTTCAGTGCATATTGCCCATACTTCAATGCTTGTAAGTTTGTTGGGGTCAGCGACACTAAATGTGTGATAGGTCTTTTCTGATTGATGTTGAATCGTAATTTCCATTATGCCACTTTTAATTGTTTATTTTCCGCTGCCACCCTCTTTACTTTCATAATAGTTGCCGTAGAAGCATCGGTTATCTTGGCAATCTCCCTAATAGTGGTGTTGCCTTCATTCAGGTACTTCAATATCAGTTTGTTGTTTTCTTTTTTTAGAAAATCAACCTTGCGCTCATTGGATCCGGCTTTCCTGCCGAAAACAACACCATTGTTGCGGGCTGCAACCTTCCCTGCTTCTGTCCTTTCCCGGATTAATTCTTTCTCTTGTTCAGCTATGACCGATACTATATGCGAAAACAATTTGAATATTGGATTTGGCTTGCCGTCAACAATGCTATCGAGGTTCATGTTCTGAATATGAACATTCACTCCATGCTCTTCACACAACTTCAAGGTTGTCAGGGTATCAAAGGCATTCCTACCCAGGCGACTGAACTCTTCAACATATAGATCGGTAACCTTGCCGGCTTCAATCAATTTTAAAACAGCAGCGCCTTGTGGTCTTTTTGCGAATGCAATAGATCCACTGATTTGTTCCTGAGCTATTAGGTCATATTCCCTATTATCGAGTAACTGTCTTGAGCCTGATTGTGATAAAGTTGACCAGCGGATGTACTTTACTCTCATTTTGTTGTAGTTTTATTTTTAGCAGTAAAATTACAACAGACCACGCTGGAAACCCCTGTTTTAGGGGGTTTTAACGATCTCCTAGCGTGTCAATTTAATTGTTGAATTAAAATGAGGCCGCATCCGCTGAAAATGGCCACTGTAGCCGCTTTCACCAAATTAATATTTTTTACCAGAAAATTTTCATGGCGAAAAATGATGCCGATTTTGGCGATAAATGGAACAAAAAAAATTGATTTTTTTTAGTGTGTTTAATTACTTAGTTAAATTATTATTATGTCAAGTATTTAGTGCATAATACTTGACATTTGAATAATTTTATTATCTTTGCATTATGAGAGTTACAGAAAAAATAGAAAAAAGGGTACTCCAAATGTCTCCCGGCAATACTTTCAATTATCAAGAACTTGGTATTGCTCCTAGTGAATATGTAGCAGCGGCAAAAGCCATTGAGAGGTTAATAAAGAAAGACATTATTGAAAGGGCATCTACTGGTCTGTTTTATATACCTAAAAAAACCGCATTTGGCTCTCTTAAACCAACAGAAGAAGAATTATTAAAACCATATCTTTTTAACGGCAATAATCGTATTGCCTATATTACTGGAACAGCCTTATTCAATAAAATGGGTATAACAACACAAGTACCTAAAAATATAAAGTTGGCAAGCAGGGATAAACGCATTGTTACTAAAGTAGGAAGCATTCAAGTTAAATCAGTAAAGAGCTATTTAGAGGTTACCAATGAAAATTATTATTTACTGGAGTTATTGGATGTAATAAAAGATTTTAAAACTATTCCCGACACTGACAAAACACAGACTATCCGTTTCTTATTGAATAAAATAAAAACACTTTCAGATAAGGATAAGGATACGTTTATCAAGATAGTACTTAAGTATCCACCGAGAGTAAGAGCTTTAACTGGCGCTTTATTGACTAAATTGGATAAAAACAAATCCTTACAGGAATTGAAGAAAAGTATAAATCCATTAACCATTTATAAATTTGGAATTACCCCTCAACAATTATCAACTATTGAGGACTGGAACATTCGCTAATTATGAACTTACATAAAAATAGAGAGCTTTTTTTGGATGCTATTATTGCTGCTTCACAGCAGTTTAATATTCCTGAGATTTACATCGAGAAAGATTATTGGGTAACAGTTGCTTTATACGCAATATTTCATTCTGACATTGCTGAACAGGCAGTATTCAAGGGTGGCACAGCTTTATCTAAATGTCACAAATTAGTAGAGCGTTTTTCTGAGGATGTGGATATTGTTGTATTTAAAAATGAAGGTGAATCATCAAATAAGTTAAAGGAAAAAATCAAAGCAATTACTGAGGTTGTTAGCAAAATAATGCCAGAAATTGAAATAGAGGGTATTACTAACAAAATGGGGCAAATCCGAAAAACAGCACATCAATATAACAGAGAAGAACTTCAAGGATCATTTGGGCAAATACGAGAGCACATTATTCTTGAAGCAACATGGTTAGGTAGTTCGGATCCCCATACAAAAGCAAATGTAAGCAGTTATATTGCTGAAATGATGACAGCCACAGGTCAGGGTGCCATGATTGAAGAATATGTGCTACAGCCATTTAGTGTTCAGGTTTTAAGCAAAGAAAGAACCTTATGTGAAAAAATAATGAGCTTGGTACGATTCTCATTCACTGAAAGTCCTTATGCGGATTTAGCAAATAAAATCAGGCATATTTATGATTTACATCAAATGCTTAATAATGTGGAGGTTGAGAAGTTCTTCCATGGCCCTGAATTTGATGCGCTATTAGTGAGGGTAGGCAAGGACGATATAATTAGTTTTAAGAATAATAATGAATGGCTGAAAAATCATCCCAAAGATGCCGTCATATTCAGCGATCCACAAGAAACTTGGGATAAAATTAAGACTCAGTATAATACTACTTTTAAAGATTTAGTTATTGGGAAATTGCCAGATGAGAAGGATATGGTAAATACCCTGCAGCGAATAGCAAATAGATTAGCAAAAATCAATTGGGTGTCTATTCCGGCGATGTTGACCCACTATTCCGGTCATGTTGACCCACCCTTTAGTTGGGCAATAAATGAAAGAACTTAATGATAGGGCTAAAGTACTAATTTTTTGTTCTTCTTGAGTTTCCCTTTAATTCGATTCTGA
>CAISOH010000104.1 GCA_903887005.1 uncultured Bacteroidota bacterium
CGTTGTGTGGTTTATCGGGACGGAACATTGTGTTTATTAGTTTTTGAAGTGATACTTAATTTTCTTCGGCGACTAGATAGCTCTTATAATCACTAATGATTTGTTCTCGCGGTTGTAAAATATGCGTCTATCCAGTTTTCATTATATGCCGGAGGAATGCAAAATAGCAATGTGGATTCAGGTAGACAAGTTTTTCGAAAGAAAGAACCCCATAGCGACATTACCAATTGATAATATGATTGGTTAAACTCTTTGTAGTGTTGACAGTTCTTTAATTTCTAGGTATGACAAAGGCCTGGCCACTTGTAAATTTGATGCTTTGGACATCACCGTGTCTCACAAAAACGCTGGCAGGGCCTTACGATTTATGGATACACTCATAAAACTATTGCGCATAAGAGGGTATAAAATATTCATGCGGAATCATGAAACTTATACCATGATCGAAGGAGAGGAAGTTCAAATGACACTTCGCGAAAAAGTAAAAAGAGTCATGGTGCCTTCCGGTCACGGTTGGCAAACTGCTGATTATTCCTTAACCAATACCTTAATATTTAAAGTACGTATTTCTTATCATGAGGTTGAATGGAAGGATGATAAACTCCCAATCGAAAAGAAATTAGCGAAAATATTAGCCAAAATGGAGTCATGGGCTCTCCAAAGAAAGGAGGAAAGATTAATCCGGGAGAAAAGGTGGCGCGAGGAAGAAGAACTTGAAAAACTCCGACGTGCTTATCAGGAAAAAAAAAGAGAAAGAATTGGCCATGTTTAAAGGATTGCTGAAAGAATCCAAGCGCTGGCATGACCTTGTTATGCTCAGGAATTATATTGACGCTGTGGAAACACAGGCGCGCAATAAAAATGATCTTACCGAAGATCGGAAAAAATGGATTGAATGGGCCCGAAAGAAGGTCGAATGGTACGATCCGTTTATTCTGGCAGAAGATGAATTACTATCTGATATCGATCCTGCTAAACTCTCCTGGTAATTATGAAATCTTATTGATAGTTTTCATTTCGCTATAATGAAGATCTGTTCCACCTAGATATACTCTTGAGTTATTTCGGCATGATGCAACCCATAAATAGTAGACTTCTTCGGAAAATAGTCAAAAGAGGCCATGTACACATAGTAATGTCAAAAAGTAGGATGGAATAAATAATTGAAGGATAGGAACTTTGGGGTATGTTTTGGAACCAAATCCAGGATATTCCTGACAAAAGATTTAAGCGGCTTACTGGAGTTAAGCGCGAAGTTTTTCTTCAAATGCTGGATGCAATAAAGACCGATCAGCAGCAAAAGCGAAAGCATCCTACACGCGGTAAGCCCGCTAAATTAGGGTTGGAAGATAAATTGCTGGTGATGCTGATGTACTATCGGGAATACCGAACACAAGAGCATATAGGTATGACTTATGGCATTAGCGAAAGCCGCGTGTGCGAAATTATTCAGGATATGGAAAATATATTGATAAAAGACAAGCGCTTTCATTTACCGGGTAAAAAGCAATTGTTGGAATCATCTTCAGAAATAGAAGTAGTGCTGATAGATGTTGCTGAATCGCCAATTGAGCGGCCTAAAAAAAACAGCGATGGTATTACTCCGGCAAGAAGAAAAAGCACACCCTCAAAACACAAGTCATAGCCAGCAAAAAGACTAAAAAGGTAATAGCTACAGCATTTGGCAATGGAAGGAAACATGATTATCGGTTATTTAAGGAAAGCTGCACGAATATTCACCCGGAAATAAAGACGCAAACTGACACTGGCTATCAAGGGATTCAGAAGCTACATAGCAACAGTCAGTTGCCAAAGAAAAGAAGTAAAAAGAATCCATTAACTAAAGCAGATAAATTGATGAATCAAGCCATTTCATCAAGCAGAGTAGCTGTAGAGAATATCATTCGTGAACTTAAAATATTCAGAATTATTGCCGAGAAATATAGAAACAGACGAAAGCGATTTGCTTTACGCTTTAATCTTATTGCCGCACTTTATAATTTAAGTATTAAATGATTTTCCGAAGAGGTCTA